>JAFDGP010000347.1 GCA_019309245.1 Deltaproteobacteria bacterium
ATTTTGGGACAAAAAACTTTAAAAGATAACCACGAAAACACGAAAGATTGAAAGCACGAAATAAAAGACATTGAGGCTTTCGTGTTTTCGTCCTTTGCGCCCTTCGGGCTTGAGAACAGCACGTGTTTTCGTGATAATTTTTTTAGTTCCTGCTCGCCGGGTTGCAGAGTTTCTTTCGTAAATGAGTTCAAGAACGAGGCATTGGTATTACGTGCTAACATTGCAAAAGTGGACCATGGTACAGGTCCAAAACCTTTAGGATTAACCGGAGCGGCAACGCAGCAAAAGGGCTACGATCACGACGAGCCCTGCCCTCCGAAGCCATGGCATTGATTGCAACGTGACAACCTGCTCCCTTTGAATCCTCTGGTTCCGAAGGGAGATAAGACGTCCGATTTCCGACCATGCCCAACATCAGAATCCTTCCCGAGGTGTTGTCCAACAAAATCGCGGCCGGCGAAGTGGTCGAACGGCCCGCATCGGTGGTCAAAGAACTCGTGGAAAACGCGGTGGACGCCAAGAGCTCTCGAATTTTTGTGGAGGTAGACAAGGGCGGAAAGACCCGCATCCGCGTCGCGGACAACGGTATCGGCATGGACCGCGACGACAGCCTCCTGGCCCTGGAGCGCTATGCCACCAGCAAGATTCGACACGAAAGGGATCTGTTTTCAATCGGTACTCTGGGTTTCCGGGGAGAGGCCCTTCCCAGCATCGCCTCGGTATCAGACATGGAAATCATTACCAAGACCGCCGACTCGGATGTTGCCACCAGGATTCTGGTCAAAGGCGGCCATATCCAGGACGTCTCCGAGGTGGGCGCGGCCACCGGGACCATGATCACGGTCAACCGGCTTTTTTTCAACACGCCGGCCCGACGAAAGTATCTCAAGACCGAGCAAACCGAGCTGGGCCAAATCTCAGACACCGTGACGTGTGCGGCCTTGGCCCGGCCGCAAGTGCACTTTCGACTCTCGCACAACGCGAAACTGCTGGCTGACTGGCCGCCAGCACGCAACCCGCAACCCCGGATCATGGACGTGTTGGGTGCCGACGCTGGAGACACCTTCCTGGCGGTGGAGCATCAAGTCGCACAAGTGCGGGTCCACGGTTTTATCGCACCACCGGATGTCACCAGAAAAACGTCCCGCGGGCAGTACGTTTATGTCAACGGCCGGTTTGTCCGCGACCGGGTCCTTCAACATGCGGTCATGGAAGGCTATGCCGGTCGGCTCATGAAGGGACGGTTTCCCGTAGCCGTGCTTTTTATACAACTGCCCCTTGAAGACGTGGATGTCAATGTGCACCCGACCAAAAGCACCGTTCGGTTCAAGGCCCCCGCCATGGTGCATGATCTGATCGCCTCGGGGATCGCCCGCGCATTGGGTTCCGCCGACCCACCCGGGCTCGGCCGTCCAAGACCTATTGATCACGCATTGATGTCACCACAACACCGTTATGCGCTCATCGCCGAAAGCGGCACTGTTTCGGAACCACCGCCTGCGCCTTTTCAAAAACGCCTCGCCCTTTCCGGAACGCTGGCGGATGGGCCGGAAGAGTCTCGGCCAGCTTTTTCCCACCTGACGATTCTCGGCCAGCTTTTCGACACTTACATTGTGTGTGAATCCCCACAGGGCCTAGTGCTCATCGATCAGCACGCAGCCCACGAGCGCGTGGTCTTTGAAGCCCTTAAGGATACTCAAGCGGGATCAACTCGTGGCGCCCAGCGGATGCTTGTCCCGGAAAAGCTGGAACTCGGTACACGTGAGGCCGCTATCCTGGAAGGCATTTTGAAAGACCTTCGGGAGATCGGTCTGGAATTGGAGCACTTCGGTGGGACCACGTATCTGGTACGTGCGGTGCCTTCCGTTTTGATCGAAAAGCCGGTCAAGCCTCTTATTATGGACATCATCGACCAGGCCGCCGAGCTGGGATTTTCTTCACGCCCCAAGGACGAGGTCCTGGATGGGTGCCTCAAACTCATGGCATGTCACAGCGCCATACGGGCCAACACCAAGCTGTCCGACGCTCAGATAAAGGCCCTGCTCCAACAGATGGACCAGGCCCAAAACGCCACCCACTGTCCTCACGGCCGGCCCACGGTCATCGTTAAAAGCGTGCGCGAGATCGAAAAGGCCTTCAAACGGATTGTAAACGGATAAAGATCCCCGCCCCGAACCGGCCGGTGTGTCCCCTGTCACGACGATAAGAAAAAAAACGCCTGGATTGTTCACAACACGTACAAACTCCGGAGTTTTCCACGTGTTGCTCCATCAACCCCGCCTCAAGCAACTGCTCTTGATTCGCCCGCCACAGATCCAGGGTATATGCGCCGTGGGCCGAGGATCGAGCGACATTACCGATCGAACCCAACACCGCCCGGGCCCGGGCGGCCACCTCGGAACCGACTTTAAGACAACACGGGCCAATGGATGGACCCATAGCGGCGAGCACGTTCTGGGGCCTAGATCCAAAATGTTGCTGCATCACCCCAATGGTCTTTTCAGCAATCCGATCCAGGGTTCCCCGCCAGCCCGCATGGACCACGGCAACCACCTGGGATTGGGGATCGTAGAGAAGAATGGGCACGCAGTCGGCCACCAGGACCATCACGCACAGCCCCGGCACATTGGTCACCAGGGCATCGGCAGGGTCTTGGTCGGACCGGTCGGCGCATGCCTTTTCAAGGGGCGTGTCCTTGATCACCGCAACAGCGCTGCCGTGGACCTGCCTCGGTGTCAGGATCGCCTCGGGCGAAACGCCCAACGCCCGGGCCAGGCGCCGGCGATTTTCCCGCACGTTTTCCGGGGCATCACCCGTTTTCCGGGGCATCACCGACGCCAAAAGAAAGGTTCAACGACTCCCAGGGCGCTGCGCTGCAGCCGCCCACACGGGTGGTCACCACATGGACGAGGCCCGGAAAATCCAGGTTTTCAAAAAGGCAAAGGGTAAGCCCGCGCTGGTTTTCATTCCGCATGGACGAGATGCCTTTCTTCAGTTTCGTGAGCCAGCAAATACCATAATACATGATCCGGCGCTATCTTGGAGACTGAGAAAAAATCCATACCTTCAGGACTCGCTGTTCCTCTACGGCTTGCCCCAAGGGGTGACGACACCGGAAAGATTGAAGATTTTCTAACATTATTGTTGACATTTTTGCAATTTGATTGCAAGATATCCGCATGTGGATTGAGAGAAAATACGAAGAAACACTTAGAAGTCTTATCAGACAGTTTCCGGTGACTGTCCT
>JAFDGP010000348.1 GCA_019309245.1 Deltaproteobacteria bacterium
AGGGTGGAAATCTCGGAATAAATGCGGTTCAGTCGGCAGGCCAGATCATCGTGTCTGGAAGGCCGTATGGTGCCGAAGGCATGGCCTGTGATTCCGGTACCGTTTCCTTCCACGATGCCGAAACCGGTATTGGCCAAGCCCGGATCAATGCCTATCACCTTGAGCGAGGATTTCAAGGGTCATCTTCAGTCGTTGACGATCATTGAAGTTTAGCGAGCTTTTCCCGGGCGACCCCGGCCTCCCTGGAGTCCGGATACTTACGGACCAGCTCTTTGAGGATCAGCCTGGCATTGTCCTTATCGCCCAAATTCAAAAAGGCAAAACCCTGCTTTAGCAGGGCGCTGTTGACCTTGTTGCCCTTCGGGTACCTCTCAATGACCTTCTGGTACTCCAGGATGGCCTTTTCATACCACTTTTCGCGGTAGTAAATCTCCCCTGTCCAGAACTGGGCGTTATCCGCGTCTTGGGATTTTGGATATTTTTTCAAAAAGCGCTCAAAAAGGGCCCGGGCCGCCTCGTAATGGCCCTGATCAAACTTTTTCTTGGCCTCGGCATACAACGCCTTTTCTGATTCAGCGCCTGGCGGCCCTTTTTTTTCTGTTTTTCCGGCGGACTCGGGCGTTGCCGCCGCCATCTTTTCAGACGGTTCCATTCCCAAGAATTCTTCCACCCGGACGATGCGATCCAAAGCACTTCCTACCTTTTGTTCCAAGGCCTGCCACCGCCTTTGTCGCTTGGATGTTTCTTCGTCCAGGCCCGTTACCCTCTCCTGGATTGCATAAGCTGTTTCCTCCACTTGGCCTCGAAGGGCCTGCATGTCTTCCCTGATGTCGCCGATCAGCGCATGCAAGTCGGCAAGCTTCGCCCGCAGGGCCACGTCCGCCTCTTGCCGGCGCTTTCGATCTTTGGCCAGCTCATTGTGAAGGCTGTCCAGCTCTTTTTTTTGCTTGGAAATTTGGCGCTGCAGGTGGGTGACGCGCTGGTCAACCATAACAACGTCGTCTTGCAAGGCACAACCGCCGATCGGCCAGAGCGCAAACATCAAGATCGCCCATGCCACCAGCACGCAGCGGCCGCCGGACTTTTCAACAGCCGTTGAAACCACCATGTCCATTCATCCGGGCCTGTTAGCCTAACGTTGCAAACCCTGCAACATTAGGAGTTATTCAATGACAAACTGTGCGCGTCGATTTTTCGCCCAGGCGGTCTCGTTGTGTCCCAGTACCAATGGTCTTTCTTCCCCGTAGCTGATCGTGGTCATACGATCAGGGCTAATACCGAGGTCCACCAGGTAGTGCTTTGCGCTTTGAGCACGACGATCTCCAAGGGCCAGGTTGTATTCATTAGAGCCCCGTTCGTCGCAGTGTCCTTCAATGACAATGTTTGCCTTGGGATGAGCGAGAAGCCACCGCGCCTTTTTCTTCAAGATGGCCTTTGCCTCCGGAAGCAGCCGCGACTGGTCAAATTCAAAATGAATCATTTCGTTGACGAAGGCCTCTTTTTCAGCGCGTTCCCTGCGTGCCGCGGCCTCCCGGTGCAGCCGTTCCTCCTCAAGGCGTTGGGCCTCCAGGGCCTGCTGTCTGGCCCGGGCGTCTTGCTCGGCCGAGACCCCCTGGCCGCCCTTTTCCTGTTCCACAGCCGAGGTCGGCGGCTCTGATTTGATGGTCTTCTTGGCACAGGACATGCTCAGCAGCCCCGGGATCACCAGAATCAAAGCCCAGCCTACCCAAAACCGATGTTTCATCCGATCTACCTCCTTTCAAAGCAATGGTTACACCCTGAACTTCCAAGAACAACTTAAGATTTGAACCTATGAGATGATCCGGGAAAAGTCAACGATCATCTTGACCCGGGTGAAAAGATTGGTCCATGCGCAGCAACGGGCGTCCATCCCTTCGTGCGGATTGTGAATCGCGTCGACTAATAGTCAGGCAGCCGGGGGGACCAGCTGGGTTCGCTCTGCTCCCCCGGAAGCACCAGCAGGCGGCGTTGATTCGACCCGTTGGCATTCATCACATAGATTCTGTACGGCCCTTCCCTGTTGGAACTAAAGGCAATCATGGTGCCATCCGGTGACCATGTGGGCGACTCATTATTGCCGGCATCGCGTGTCAACTGAATGGGGGAACCTCCGGCAACTGGAATCAAATAAATATTGATCCCGTTACCGCGCACCATCCCGGCGTAAACAATAAAGTCCCCCCGGGGCGACCACTGGGGTGAGGTGTTGTATTTGCCCTCGTAGGTCAAGCGGCGGACCCTGCCGGACCCGAGGTCTTTTACATAGATCTGGGGAGAACCGGAACGGTTGGACACAAAGGCGATCTTCTTACCGTCCGGGGACCACGTGGGCGACACATCAATGCCCCAGTGTGTGGTCAGCCTTTTCACCACTTTGCCTTTTCCCGTCAATAGATACAAGCAGGGATTGCCCTCATAAGAAAGGGACGCGGCCAGGGCAAAGCGCCCGGGCGCCCACGCCGGCGTGATACTGGAGCCTTTAAAAGACGTCATGATTCCCTGCCGCTCTTTGATGTTTTGGATGTATAGGTCCGGCTTTCCTCGCCTGTAGTCCGTATAGGCCAGCCATTTTCCATCAGAGGACCATGCGGGAAACAAGGTGATGTGCCCCGTATCGGTAAACTGCTGGGGGTTGTGCCCGTCGAAGTCTGCAATGTAAATCTCTTTTTGTCCGGGCGTGGTTGAAAGAAATGCGATTCGGGTATTAAAGATGCCCTCATGGTGCGTAAGCAGGCGGATGACATCGTTTGCAAAACGGCGGATCATTCGTCGGTGATCCGCCAGGTGCCCCG
>JAFDGP010000031.1 GCA_019309245.1 Deltaproteobacteria bacterium
GAGTGCGGCAAACGGCTATGCCTATCGCTCAGGGACCTCCATGGCCGCCCCGTTCGTGGCGGGCCTGGCCGCGCTCCTCTGGTCGGAGTCTCCGACGTTGACCGCCTCTGAGGTAAAACATCGCATTCTGGACAACGTGGATCCCCTTCCTGCGCTTCAAGGAAAAATCAGCAGTGGTGGTCGAATCAACGCCTATGGCAGTCTCCATCCTTCCCAGAGTTCAAAGGATTCTTCAAGCCCATCGGCCAGCGTCTCAAGCGGGGGCGGAGGCGGCGGGTGTTTTGTCATGACGCTGGCCTGGGGCCTTTCCGACATGTTTCAACAAAATCCCGGGGTTGGACTTGCATTTCGTCGTGGATCGTATTAAAGCCCCATAAGCCGAGGGACCCTTCAAAAAGGGGACGAATCGGGACAGGAATAAAAAGGAAATAATATGGCCAAAAAGAAACGCATAACGCGAAAAGAGCTGTTAAAGGAGCCGGATGAGTTTTTAACCCTGTCATCGAAAATCATTCGGTTTGCGCAGAATAACCAGAAGCAAATGAGTTATGTCGGCATCGGTGTTGTGGTTTTGCTGCTGGGGTTTTTCGCCTACCGGTACATGTCCAGCTTATCGGAACGGCGGGCCTATGCCTTGTTTGAAGAGGGATTCTCTCATTACATGGCCCAGTCCTTCGGGCAGGCACAGCACACGCCGGATCCCGTGTCCCGCGACAAGTTCATTCAAGTGCTCGAAAAGTACTCCTCAACAAAGGCGGCGCGACTTACCGAGCCGCTGCTGGCAGATACCTATGCCAAGACCGGTGACTACGACAAGGCCATTGAATTGTATAACAAGGCCTTGGAGGATTTTCCTGAGGAACCGGGCCTGCGGGCGATTTTCTGGAACGGCCTGGGATACGCCCTTGAAGGCAAGAAGGATTATAAAGCGGCGGCGGAAGCCTTTCGGCGGATCACGACACTTCAAGGGGACTTCTTAAAGGCGGAGGCCTATTTCAACCTGGGACGGATGTATGAACTGATGGGAGACAAGGAAAAAGCCTCCGCCGCCTTCAAACAGGTCGCCGACGCCTATCCCGACAGCATGCACGGTGCCATGGCCAAGGAAAAAGTCGCGCAACTCAACAGGTATCAACAAGGGCAGGTTGCCGGGCCACAAGCCGAGGGACAACCGGTGGCCGAGCCGGCCGCCGCTGCCGCCACCAAGGATAACGTCTCTGTCGATGGGAGGAACGCAGGATGATCTATGATGAAGAATTTGAGACATTGCCGCGGGAAGCACTCGAGGCCATTCAGTTAAAAAGGCTTCAGGATCTGGCTGAACGGGTGTATGCCACCGTCCCGTTTTACAAAAAGGCGTTTGACGAAAAAGGTGTCAAACCAGGTGACATCAAACACCTGGAGGATTTGCACAAGCTACCTTTTACCATGAAGCAGGATTTACGGGACAATTATCCCTTCGGCATGTTTGCCTCCCCCATGGAGACCGTGGTCCGGATCCACGCCTCCTCGGGTACGACCGGAAAGCCGACAGTGGTGGGATACACCCGCAGGGACATCAACACATGGGCGGAGCTGATGGCCCGCACCCTCGCGGCGGCAGGGGCCCACAAGGGCGATATTGTCCACAACGCCTACGGGTACGGGCTTTTTACTGGCGGGTTGGGGTTTCATTACGGTGCGGAGCGACTGGGCGCATCGGTGATTCCGGTTTCCGGCGGCAACACGAAAAGACAAATCTTGTTGATGCGCGATTTCGGTCCGACCGTGTTGACGGCCACGCCATCATATTCGCTTCACCTTTGTGACGTGGCCGCAGACGAAGGGCTGGACTTCAGGTCCTTGAACTTCCGTATCGGCGTGTTCGGAGCCGAGCCATGGACGGAGAACATGCGCAAGGAAATTGAAAACAAGCTGGGGCTGGAGGCCATGGACATCTACGGCCTGAGCGAAATAATCGGACCGGGGGTTTCTGTGGAATGTATCGAAGCCAAGAACGGCCTGCATATCTTTGAAGACCATTTTATCCCTGAAATTATTGACCCGGCCACGGGCGAACCCCTTGGCTACGGAAAGATCGGCGAACTGGTCTTTACCACCCTGACCAAGCAGGCCTTCCCGCTCATCAGATACCGAACCCGTGACCTTTCCGTACTCTATCGCGAACCGTGCCGGTGTGGCAGGACCCTGGTGCGTATGGGGCGAATCACAGGACGCTCCGATGATATGCTGATTATTCGGGGAGTCAACGTGTTTCCTTCCCAGATCGAAAGCGTGCTCATGGCCAGCGAAGGCGTGGCGCCGCACTATGTGCTGGTGGTTGACCGAAAAGACCGGATGGACACGCTTGAAGTCCAGGTGGAAATCAGCGAGGAGGTCTTCTCGGACGCGGTGAAGGACCTCCAGCAGCGTGAAAAACGTATTGAAAAAGATATCAAGGATCTGCTCGGGGTCTCGTGCAAGGTCCGGCTGGTTGAACCCAAGACCATTCAGCGCAGCCAGGGAAAGGCTCAACGGGTGATTGATAAACGGCAACCTTGATCCCTAAACATAAAGGAGGAACGTGTCATGCGTGTTGAACAGATATCGGTGTTTCTTGAAAACAAGGCGGGCAGGCTGGCCGAGGTTACCCGTGTGTTGTCCGAAGCCGGGGTAAACATTCGGGCCCTTTCTTTGGCCGACACATCTGATTTCGGCATATTGCGGTTGATCGTCAACGACAACCAAAAGGCCAAGGCGATCCTCAAGGAACACGGGTTTACCGTTGGAAAGACGGACGTGGTCGCCGTGGAAGTAGCAGACAGGCCCGGAGGTCTGGCCCTGATCCTCGGCATATTGAGCAAAGAAAACATCAACGTGGAATACATGTACGCCTTTGTCCAGCACAGCGGCAAAGATGCGGTCATGATCTTCCGCTTTGACGATATTGATGCCGCGGTTAAACTCCTTCAGGACAACAACGTAAAGGTCCTGGAGGGAAAAACCGTATACACGCTGTAAGGGTTTGATAGCCTTCGGCGAAATCTGCGGGAAGGAGGAAAAGACAATGAAGAAGAGGTGGGGTGTGGAAAAAGCGGCAGCCCTTTTGGCTGTCTCTGTCGCCTGGATCGCATTTGTGCTGACTCCGGCGGCCGAGGTTTGTGCGGCTCAACCTTACAAGGTCGGGGCGGTCTTTTCGGTATCGGGCAGGGCTTCATTTTTGGGGGACCCGGAAAAAAAGACGGTCTTGATGCTTCAGGAACAAATCAACAAGCAGGGAGGAATCAACGGGCATCCTCTGGAGGTGGTCATCTACGATGATGAGGGTGATTCCACCAAGTGCGCGCTGGCGGTCAGAAAACTCATCATGCAAGACAAGGTTTGTGCCATCGTGGGCCCCTCTTTGAGCGGTCTTTCCCTGGCGGTCCTGCCGGAGGCACAAAAGCACAAGGTCCCCATGGTCTCGTGTGCCGCCAGCTACAAAATCGTCACCAAGAATCCCGAAACCGGCGAGCAATGGAAATGGATCTTCAAGACCCCTCAGTCAGACAGCATGGCGGTAGAAGCGATTTATACCCATATGAAGAAGCACGGCATTTCAAAAATCGCGATCCTGTCCGTGACCACCGGATTTGGAGCCAGCGGCCGGGGTGAGTTGCTTCGCCTGGCACCGAAATACGGTATCACGGTTGTCGCCGATGAAAAGTACGGACCCAAAGATACCGATATGACGGCCCAGCTTACAAAGATCAAAGGCCACGCGCCGCAAGCCATTGTGAACTGGTCCATCGGCCCGACCCAGGTGGTAGTGCTGAGAAACTGGAAAGCCCTGGGCATGAACAACATTCCAATGTATCAAAGCCACGGGTTCGGAAGCGGCGAGAATATCAAGCTGGCCGCAGGGGCCGCCGAAGGCGTGTATTGCCCTCTGGGAGCATGTGTGGTTGCGGATGCGTTGCCGGCCGATCATCCGCAAAAAAAGGTCGCCACGGCCTATGCGGCGGCTTACAAGGCCAAGTATGGGACACCGATTTCAACCTTTGGCGGGCACGCCTGGGATGCCTTCTCCCTGGTGGTAAAGGCCCTGGACGCTGTGGGCTGTGACTGCACCAGGATCAGGGACACCCTGGAAAACATCAAGGGATTTGTGGGCCAGCACGGGGTATTCAACTTTTCACCCAAGGATCACAACGGGCTTACCATGAAAGACGCTTTTCAGATGATGGTGGTTAAGAACGGTTGCTGGAAGGTAACGCAATAAAGATGCCCCCTGGCTCCTCAGGGCTGTAGGATGCCCCCCGGGAATCACATAGCATGGACATTCCCGCGGCCGCTGAGGCCGCGGGAATTAAAAGGTTGCGCGCCAATCGGCTTGCCGTTTGGCGTGTCTTGTTTTTGAAAAATGGACCCGACCACATCGGCAAGTCAACTCCTTCAATACGCCATAACCGGCCTGACGGTCGGCAGTATCTACGCCATGGTGGCCATTGGCTTTAATGCCATCTACAACGTCACTGAAGCCATCAATTTTGCTCAAGGAGAGTTCGTGATGTTGGGAGGGCTGGTCATGGTGTTCTTCCACATAACCCTTAAACTGCCTGCGGTGGCGTCGTTTCCCCTGACGATTTTGGTGGTCACGATAACAGGAATCCTCCTGGACCGGCTGGTTATAAGGCCGTTGTCCAAGCCGACGGTTCTCAACATGGTGATCGCCACCATCGGGGCCTCTTTTTTTATCAGGGGTGCCGCCATGATGATCTGGGGAAAAAATCCTTTTGATTTGCCCCCGTTTTCCGGGCGGGACCCGATTATGTTCCTCGGCGCTGCGATACAACCCCAGGGGCTTTGGGTCATTGGTTTTCTCTTGGTGGTGGTGATCGCACTCACACTGTTCTTTGATCGAACCATCATGGGTAAGGCCTTGAGGGCCTGTGCGGTTAATGTGAGCGCCGCCAGACTGGTTGGAATCAACGTAAAGTATATGGTGCTGGCCTCGTTCGCCTTGAGTGCGGCCATCGGTGCCCTGGGTGGAATCGTGATCACCCCCATTTCACTCATGGAGTACGACCGAGGGCCCATGCTCGCAGTCAAGGGGTTTTCCGCCTGCGTACTCGGCGGAATGGGCAGTTTCCCGGGAGCGATCGTGGGTGGGCTGATGATCGGGCTGATCGAGTCACTGGTCGCCGGATTGATTTCTTCGGGCTACAAGGATGTCTTTGCCTTGTCGGTGCTGCTGGTGGTTCTATTTGCCAAGCCCAGTGGACTGTTTGGGAGCATAGCGGTGAGTAAAATCAAGAAATTTTAGTTTCCATCCATTATATGGTCCGGCAAGAAATCGGCGGGTGGCCCTGCTTCTACCAGGCTTCTCCCTGAGAGCGTTGCACAACCCACTGTCGGGAGTCGGGTCGCCTTCCCTCAAGGCGATATGATCCAGGCCGAGCCGTGCGAAAGGTCTTGCCAGTTCATTGGCATATCGCCTTTCGGCAAGACGACCCGACTCCCGAGCGGCTGGGCGCGTAAAATATCGCCTCGTAAGCCAGAGCAACGAGCTCTGCAAAGATCTCTCCCTTTGAAAAAGGGAGATTGAGATGGCTTCTTTAAAATGGCCAACGGGCACAAGAAAAACCATACCAAGACTTCCAGACGCACGGCTGCGAGACGCGCAGATACCCTGCAGGTGGTTGCTTTCGGGATCGGCGTGTTCGTGTTTCCGCTCGTAGCCCGGCGGATCAGTGTCCTGGAACATTATCTGGACATCATGGTTTTTGTGGGCATATACGCCCTGGTCGCCATGGGACTTTGTCTGTTGATGGGTTATGCCGGTCAGATCTCGCTGGGCCATGCCTCTTTTTTCGGGTTGGGGGCGTACATCTCCGGGGTAATGACATCGAAGTTCGGCCTGAACCCCTGGTGTTGCATGGTTCTGGGCGGCATGGTGTGTGCGGTGGTTGCCCTGGTGATTGGGGGGCCGTCGCTTAAGCTTTGCGGACACTACCTTGCCATGGCAACCCTGGCATTTTGTATTATTGTCACCGTGATCTTCAACGAGTCCATCGTGTGGACCGGCGGACCCGACGGCCTCGCCTTTATCCCCGGCCTCAGCGTGTTTGGAAAGCCTCTGGAATCTGTGGCATCGTATTACTACCTTGTCTGGTGTGCAGTGTTATTGGTGTTCGTTCTTTGTCTGAACGTGATTCGTTCCCCCGTGGGCCTTGCCCTTCGATCCATCCATGACAGCGAAACAGCGGCCGGGGCCGTCGGGGTCAATGTCGCAAAGGTCAAAATCACAGCTTTCGTATTCTCAGCGGTCATCGCCTCGGTGGCCGGAAGTCTGTACGCGCATTATCTGAACTTTATCAATCCGGCCGGCTTTGACCTTTTCGTCTCCATCAAGCTGGTTATCATGATCATCCTCGGAGGGCTTTACAGCCTGTGGGGGGCCATTGTGGGAGCCGGGCTGATTACCTTCCTGGGCTACGAGTGGCTTCATCTGTTTGAGGATGCCGAGGTCATGGTCTATGGAGCAATCATTCTGGTAATCGTGATTTTTCTGCCCGACGGTCTGGTGAGTCTTCCCGGCAGGATCATACGCCGCAAGCGTATCCCATGACCCCACGCAAGGCCCTGGCCCCTAGGCGCAAAGTTCCGGCCAGAACTGCTTTTGGAAGGCGATGACTTCTTCCACGATAGGTGGCACAGGTGCGGCCTCAAAGCCAGCCACGTCCTCGGGGCTCAAAATACTCTGGCCGCATAGCTCCAGAAGCACGGCGGACACGGAATCTCGAAGCCCCGCGAGATGGTAACCTCCCTCCAGGGTAAAGGCCAGCTTCCCGCTGCAATGGGTTTCGGCAATCTTCATCATGATACGGGTCAGGGCCGCATAACCGGTCGGGGTCATCCCCATCGCACCCAGGGGGTCGTCCTTGTAGGTGTCAAAGCCAGCCGAAACAAAAATGAAATCCGGCTTGAATCCTGCGGAAACGGGTTTGAGAATGGATGTAAAAATCTGGTGGTATTCCTGATCACCATGGCCAGGCCCCAAGGGAACGTTTACCGTGTAGCCCCGGCCCTTTCCGTTTCCAGCCTCCGTCAAGGCGCCGCTGCCCGGATAATACGGGTACTGATGGGTAGAAAAGTACAGCACATCCACATTGTCGTAAAAGCTGTGCTGTGTGGCGTTTCCGTGGTGGAGGTCCCAGTCCACAATAAGTACTCTTTCAGCCCCAAAGGTCTTCATGGCGTAACAGGCACCAAGGGCAACGTTGTTAAAGAGGCAAAAGCCCATCGCGCGATCCCGCTCTGCGTGATGCCCCGGAGGCCTAACAAGGGCAAATCCGTTTTGTACGGTGCCGTCAAAAATCTTGTCAATCAGGCAGAACAACCCTCCGGCTGCAAGCCTGGCCGCCTGGTAGGACAGAGCCGTGGTCTGGGTGTCGGGGTCAAGCGACGCATGAGGCTTACCATCGGTGGCGGCAACCCGGTCAATATGAGATTCGCTGTGAATCCAGGCAAGCTCGTCCCGGTTGGCCGGCCTTGGTAAAACCATGACAAACCGGTCCGCCATATCGGGGGCATCCAGCATGGCATCCAGGACCTCCAGACGTTCGGGACTTTCCACGTGGGGATAGCCTGCCAGATGTTGTCTGTACATCTCGTGGCGTACAATCCCTGTTTTCGGTCCGGTGTCGGGCCGTGGCGCCATTGGATTATGCCTTGGGTTTACGGGGTTGGGGCCGCCTGCCAGCGCCCTGGTGGCCGACTGCTCAGGTCGGGCACAGCCGCCCACCGCTTTTTTCGTTCTCCTCAGCCAGGCGTTTCAGAAACCTGGAGAAAATGCCCGGTCTTTTCTTAGAGCCCTGCTTTCCGGAAGGGGGCAACTGGGTTTTCGACGAAACTGCGGACATCGGCAACTATCTCCTCAAACGCGGCAAACCGATCGAGACCTTTGCAAAACTCGTTGCTCTCGCTTACAGGGCAAGATTTTGCGCACTCGGCCGCCCGGCAGTCAGGTCGTTTTGCCGAAAGGCGATATGTCCGCCTGAGGCGGACCCGCCTCAGGCGGGCTCGGCCTGGATCATATCGCCTTGAGGGAAGACGACCTGACTGCCGGCAGGAGGTTGTGCAAAGCTCTCCGATCGTTGACATACTTATGTATAAATACAGCCGCCTGTGCGGTTTGTCAACTTCTGCACCGCACCCGAACCTTTATCTACGTTCACTGATTCGGTTTTCTCCTTGACAAGGGTGACAACGCAACCATAGACCAGGATTACTCCGGCATTAAGCCATCACTTTTTTGGTATAACAGGAGGAACGCCATGGGCACCAAAGAACACAAAGCTCGAGCCCCACGCTTTTTGCAGATCGCCGTTCTCTCGGTTTCCAGCACGCGCAGCCTTGCCGAAGACAAGAGCGGCCACTGGATCGTAAAGCGCGCCAAGAAAAAGGGCCACGAAGTGGTGTTTCATGAGGTGGTCCGCGATCACAAGGTTATCATCGAAGATACCGTCAAAAGGATCATCGAGACCTGTAACCCCCATGCCATTGTAGCTACCGGCGGGACCGGAATCAGCCCCAGGGATGTAACCATTGAGGCGGTTCGCCCCCTTTTTGATAAGGAGCTCACGGCCTTTGGCCCCCTTTTTACTTACCTGAGTTATCAGGACATCGACGCTGCAGCCCTGCTCTCCCGGGCCACAGCAGGTGTCGTGGGCCGGACCCTTGTCTTTTGTCTGCCAGGCAGCCTGAACGCCTGCAAGCTGGCCTGTAACGAACTGATTTTCCCGGAACTGGGACACCTGGTACAACACAGCCTGTTCGGCTAGGAGGCTGTCGGAAAACGTCCATCTGTCCGCCTCAGACGGATTGTCCTCATTTCTCGTAACTGCCCTCATTCCAAAAATCGGACGCCTTGCATCTGAACATTTTCCAGCAGCCGCCCAAAACAGGGTTCTCCGACAGGCTCCTAGGGACGGCTTGGAGCAAGTCCGGGCGCCGATGTCAGCTCCCCGGAAAAATGGCCCACAACGACCTTGCTCTTCAAGGCAACGACAATCCGGCGGAAATCCGCGGTAACCCAAACCTGTAGTTTGGCATCTTTGCTCTTTTCAAACACACCGCCCACGTGTTTCAGGTCCGGCTCGACAAGATAGGTATCAAAGGTCTTTTTGTGAAGGGATACCGGCTCACGCCGGACCACCCTGGCCGTGGCGATTACGGCCTTCTTGCCGTCCGTAACCGGCGTTTCAACCACCAGGCCGTCTGAGATCGGGTTCAGGCGGAAGGCATAAAACACCCCGAGAGGATCGAAGGTCCCGGCCGGCACATCCACCCTGGTCTCATAGCGGCCCTTGTTGTACCGGTAGGCCCTGGATCGTTTCCAGTCAAACCGGACCTCGATGTCTCGTTTGTGCCGGCCTTCCTGCTGTTTTTTTCTGTAGAGCAGGCTATGGGTCATGGATCGGTCCACATAGGATTCGATGTGATCCCGCACCTTGTAAATCAGGTCGATGACCGGGTGGGATCGAACGGTCAAACGGAACAGATAAGAAGGAATCCCTGTGACCGAGCTTCCGTCCAGAACCTCGAAAACAGCAACCCCAACCGGTATGAAGCCCCATTTCAGAGAGTAGTCCAGCCTTTCGCCGATCTGAAAAGGAACCGGCCGTTTTCCCGCCGATCCGTCTTTGGCCTGGGCATGTGGACACCCAAACAGGACCACGAACAGGGCCGCGGCCAGCACCAGATTCCGCCAGCACCGATTGTCATGACTTGAAGAATTCAAAACAATGGGATGTTAACGCCGGCCGACATAAATGTAAAGCACGGGGTAAGCCCGGCTGGCCCGGGAAAACACAGTGGGGAGACGCTCCAACTGGGTTGTGCACACATCTTGTTTGGAGACAAAAGCGCGGATGGGACCGAAACCTTATGCGCTTTCGTCCCGGGGGTCGGATGTAACCCGGGCTTCCTCCGGTTCAACCCACACAATATGCGCCTTGTTCAGCACCAGAATCTTCCCGGAACCCTCTCCAGGAATGGTCGCATCAAACAGGACAACAAAAGGGCTCTCCGAATCAATGAAAAGATTGGAAACACGCCGCTCAAACCCGACGTTGACACTGCCCTGGATCACACTGCCGTCAGCGGTTTTGATACTCACCCGTGCCGGTTTTAATATGCTGTGCTTGCCGATGCTGATCACTTTGTCGTCTCTGCTCTTCTTCTTGGCCATGGCATGACCTCCTGATCTCAATGTGTGTTTTCGTCATTTCGGGATCATCTTTCAAAGTTTTTTGCAGCGAAGAACTTTAATTAAAGAGTTTCTTTCATAAATGAGTCCGAGGCGACGCCTCGGTATCCGCGGCTGCGGTTGCAACGTGAGGGTAGACCCGCCATCGATCATGGCCCTGAAAGGCCTGCATTGCAGGCACACGGAATACACAGGGTTTGCCCGTCTTCAGCCTGAACCATCCGAGTGGCCATGGTCATCTCGCCGCATCGGTCGCAGGCCTTGGACGGCGCCAAGGGGGCGTAAGGCGGTTCAAACCATTCGACCGATCTGGTCTCAAAGACCTTGTCAAAAGGCTTTTCCAGCAGATCCAGGGCCTTCAGCCATTTCTGTCGACGCCGTTGGGCAGCTGTCGCATGGCCGGACGCGTAGGCCTGCTCCAGGCGTTCGTACTCTTGTTGGTGCGCGCCATCATACCGGTATCCCCGGGTTCTCAGGAAGCGAAAGGCCCTTTTATCCGACCGGTTGAACACGGTAAAGGCATTTTTCCCGTAGTCCTTGATCATCAGATTGCCTTTTCCCACGGTGGTGCCCAGCATGACCTGCAGCGCATCCACTGCACAGGTGTCATTCTCACTGATCACCACCACCTCTTCATCGTGGGAACGGGAAAAACCCAAGGCCTCTATGGCGTGTCGGGCCACCAGGTAACCGTACACGAGCCCGGGACACAGGTGCCCATGAAATGCAATACAGCGCTTGAGATCCTCCGGCAATCGCCGATCATCAAGCCCCCGGTCTTGTTCATCATGCATCGGCTTTCGTGCCTCCTTGAATCAGCGCATAATCCACCGGCAGAGCCGGTGGCTGGTGCACGGATTCATGCCTGGTTCGGCGGGACCTGCGGCCATTGTTTTCCGGTCCTTCCGTATTGCCCTTTATACTTTAGCCGATTGCACCCGAAAAATCAAAGATTTGGGGGACCCCGGATCCACCGGTTGCCGAGTTTGCCGGAGATGCGAGGCGGTGGGCGTGCCGACGTACTGTTGTACTTCAAACGCCCACCAACAAAGCAGATTCGGTAAAATCGGCATCCCCGAAGGGCCAAAAAAAACGAAGATCAAAATGGATCTGCCCACGCTAAAGCCAAGTGAAGGGCTTCAACCAGCGTTTTTGTTCAACACGCTGCAATCATGCCATAAGAGTCCCATCTTCGTTTTTTTGGCGGTGGATTTGGGGGGACCATCAGCGGCCACCACTCCTGCCAGTGGTCGCCGGTTGGACAAAAGGAAGATACGTTGCCTTTAACTTCGGCATGACCCCCATTGGGGTCATGCCGAAGTTAAAGAACAACACACCGAAATCCGACGATGTTAGACGGCGCATCCGCCTGAACCTTGAAACGGCTGTAGAGCCGGATATCTTTTTCGGATATCCAGCTCCCCCCCTTGGCGATGTAGTATCCTGATGTACGGGGACGGCCCGGAGGGGAGCCCCAGACGTCCGAGGTCCATTCCAGGACGTTTCCCAGCGTGTCCACCAGCCCCAGGGCATTGGCCCCTGAAGAAAACGCGTCCACCGGTGTGGTGTCGGCAACGGCGAGGTCTTCAATGTTACAGCAGTCTTCTTTCCAGGTATCGCCCCAGGGCAACGCAAGGGCCTTGGCCGTTCGGGCAGCGGCTTCCCACTCATTCTCCGTGGGAATCCTTTTCCCCGTCCATGCCGCAAAGGCCATGGCGTCTTCCAGGCTGACCTGAACAACCGGATGGTTCCTTTTGTTATGGAGGGTACTGCCCGGCCCCAGGGGTTGGTACCATGTGGCTCCCTCTATAATCCTTGAATGCACGCTGCCATTACAGATGAACCTTTCTATGCCCCTGTCTTCATCCACTTTTCGGCGCAAGCGCCCGTAATACACGGTCCCGCAACCAAGGCGTTCTGCCGTGGTGACATATCCAGTTTTTTCCACGAAAATCTCGAACAGCCCGTTGGTAACCGGAAATTTTCCAATATAAAAGGCCTCCAGAGCCACCACTTGTTCCGGACGGTCGCTTCTATTGGGCTCCGGACTCCCGACCGTGTATTTTCCGGAAGGAACCAGGACAAACTGATTGTAGAGCCGTTCCATGGTCCCCAGATAGCCGTCAAAGGTCTCGGCCAGGTGCCTAGCCTTGGCGGCCTCGGGGTCGGTGTCAACATCGGATTCCGCACCGGCGTCTCCGATGTCGGACCCAATGCCCACCGATTCGCCCTGCGGCTCCCCGCCCGCCTCGGCGCCCTGGTTTGTCGGTTCGCCATCACCGTCGACACCCGCCTCCTCAAGAACCTCTTCCACCTCATCTTCATCAACGGGCTCAAGGGGCAAGTCCTCTTCAACCGTCTCGACGGTTTCCCGATCGTCTTCTTCGATCTCCTCAAGGATGTCATCCAGGTCATCTTCTTCAACCAGCGCCGTTTCTTCCGGGATTTCATCCGCCTCCCAGATGTCTTCAACGGTATCGGCATCGTCGATCTCTTCGACCACCTCAGCTTGTTCAAGGTCGCTATCATCGGCTTGGCCGCCTTCTCCGGAGGCCACACCGGTATCGGGCCCCTCGAGATTGCCAGTACCGACGAATCCATCGCCGCCGTCCTGCTCGGACGGCCCCTGTGCTTCACCGACCTCAACCGGGTGATCTTCGGCTTCGGGTTCAACATTGTCTTCGTCTATCTCTTCGATCAGGGTGACCAGGTCATCGTCGTCCTCTACAAAAACCTCTTCATCGGCTTCATCCGCGGGGAGATCTTCGACGACGTCGATTTCATCGGCTGTCTCGATTTCATCGACAAGCCCATCTTTTTCGACCAGGGCCTCGTCAAGTGATCCGTCCGTCTCGGCCGCATCCGCGACCCGGTCTGCATCCCCTGAGACCCCCACCCTTAGGGCGTCGCCTTCGATCTCGGGCGGTGCCTGCCCGGAACCCCGATCGGCGACCGTCTCTGCCGACCCACTGCCGCCGGATTCCAGGGTCCCGGCCCCGCCAGCGGCAACCGCACCATCCGGGGTGTCCGCGGTGTTTGTATCGCCAACCCCGTCACCCCCGGGGGGATGTCCTGCAAGCGGTCCGCCCCCGACGTCAGGGTCTCCACCTGTTTCACCGCCCTTCGGGGCGGCGCCTGTGTGGTCGGCCGAGGCATCTTCCCTGGACTTGTCCCCCGATCCCATGCGTTCAGACAGGTCTTGGACCGCCCTGCGCAGATCCGACAACATGGCCGATGTTTCAGGATGCCGGGTGTCTTCACCGGGAAGCGGCCTTGCCAGCAATGTCTGGATGGCTTCAAGCGATTGGGCGATCTGTTCAAGCGTGGCGGTTTCGGATCGGCTGATTTCGGTCGCGATGCTGGACAGGATTCGGTCTTTGGCCTCGTCACACATCACGAAGAGGTTGTTGCGCCCGATAATGATGCCTTCAGAGTTCTTGCCTTCCGCATACAACCGCTTCAGATCACGATTAACCGCAGATTTGGTGCTGCTGAGCCGTTTTCGGCAGGCCTTGACGGCCTCAGGGTCCTGGGATGGGCCCCATAAGGCGTCAATGAGGGCCTCGGTCTCGATCTTTTCAAGGGATTCCAGAGAATCGTGATTGTTGTAAATTTCGCGGACGGCAGCAACCAGCCGGGCTTTAAGGGACTCGGCGTTGCGATAGTTCAGCGCTCTAAGCGCCTGATCTATCCCGTTTTGCGATATTGTTGTCGCCAAACCAAAGTCTCCCGTAGCAAACGGCCGGCTGTGCTGTGTTACATTAGCACCTGACACCAAGGCCTCGTCCTTGGACTCATTTATGAAAGAAACTCTGGAATGAGAGGCCTTAATTCCCAACCCGGACGAACCAAAACCAAAAAAGAAAAAATTTATCACGTGATGTTTTCAAGGCGTCAAGCCGCAAAACACGTGCTGTTCTCAAGCCCGAAGGGCGCAAAGGACGAAAACACGAAAGCCTCAATGTCTTTTATTTCGTGCTTTCAAGCTTTCGTGATTATCTTTTAAAGTTTTTTGTCCCAAAACACGCGTATTGTTTTCTTAATGCGTGAGCCGCAATTTGAATCGAGTTTCTTAAGAGGGTTTGAACGGCTCTGCACCCCATGGTGAGCACAAAATGTGCCAAGCCACACCCAAAAACGACGGAAGGCTCCGGCACGGCGGCTTTCTGGAATCGGTACGCAAATTGCATAATCGAAGCGGCACGGCGGCCCGGAAACCGGGATACAAAAGGCGTTTTCGGGTTTTGCCACCCCGCGATCCACTGGTGTTGCGCTTCACGGTCGTTTTGTGTCC
>JAFDGP010000349.1 GCA_019309245.1 Deltaproteobacteria bacterium
CGCCCCCCACGGAAATGGTGATCCCTTCGGGTTCCAGCTCACGGATAAAGGCGGTAAGCTTTGCGCAGGTCTCGTAATTGTTCCGCTGCTGTTCGTCCACCGTAGAATGACTCAGGTCCACGAGCGTGGACGTATCGATATCAATATTATAAAACCCGGCCCGGATCGCCTCATCCGCCAGGTCCGCAACCGCCTTGTACTCGGCATCCGGGTCTGCCTTGAATTTCTTGGCGTTCATCTGAAAGTGGTCGCCCTGGACGAACAAGGGGCCCCGGAATCCTTCCTTGATGGCGGCCGCCATGACCACGCTCAGGTATTCGGCCGGCCGCTGGTCCGTATAACCAATTTCAGATCGCGCGATCTCGAAAATCAGGGCCCCCACGTTTCTGGGCACCGCCGCCCGGAATACCGCACGGGCGCTGTCATAGGTAATCGCACGCAGGTTAATGGCCGGGACAGTAAAGTCCAGGGGTGTTTCCCCCCGGCCCCTGGCCATGTACAGTCCGTTGATCGAGGCCGGATAGATACCCAGGGCCTGGCCCAGTTCCCAGAGAAGCCACCTGGCCGCGGCCTTGTTTCCGGCCGGACCAAAGACCGCCTGGTTGGCCAGGGTGTCTACTGGCGTGCCGACCAGTGCGTCCAGGTCTTCCACCCGGGCCGTTTCGTTCTCGGTCACCGCAATGCATCCTCCCAATTCTGCCAGCAATGCCTCCAATGCTTGCGTGCTCATGGCTTCCTCCTTTGTTCATCAATGGCCTAAATCAGATCTTTCCAGGATTCCAACGGAATGCATGTTTAACATGTCGATTTGTGATCATGCAATAGATAAGCTCATTTTTTTGCGTGAACCCGGACCACCCAGAACCAAGAAAAATTTATCACGTGATGTTTTCAAGGCGTCAAGCCGCAATTTGAAAACCCAGGAGCTTCTTAAGAGGGTTAAGGCAAAGAGGCCAGGGCCGCTCTGGGTGCTGGCTGTGCCCGGGCAACCCGGCGGATGGTTCCGTCACGGCCTGGCAGGAACACGCTCATGGGTGATCGGTCCACCGGAAAGCGGCCCTTGACGATATTGGCCGGCTCCGGGCCTTCAAAGACCAGGTAGCTGTACTTTTGATAATGGGGCAATTTTCGAGCAAGACCAGAAAATGCCTCAGGAGGATCAACCACAATCCATGTCACCCCAAGGGTCGGTCTTTTCACCTGCCTCACGGTAAAGACAAACGTATGGCCGGACCGACATATAGACCTTTTCCCGATGCAAACCCTTTGCGCCCCGACGCTGACCCCGTATTCGGACAAGGCAGGAAAAATCTCCCGGTAAAGCTGATTGCTCCCGCCTAAAAGGGCCACGGCCCGATCGTCAGGCAACGCATTCAGGTCGGCGTCCGATCTGATTTCCACCTCATCCGGACCCGATGTCCGCAGGGCCAGGGCCAGGCCGCGGTAGGCCTCGTAAACCGGTTCGGCGGCCTTGGAGGGCAACACCACCAGCAATCGTGCACTGCCCAGGGTCTGGGTGAGCGCGGGCGGCACCTCGTTTGGCTGGAGCCGTCGGAACACATCAAAGTCTGGATCAACGTCGAGCCGCAGAGGGCGTGCGGGCACATGCAGGGCGAACCGGACCGACCTTCGCGTCATCTGCACCACCGATTCGAAGGCCTGTGATCCACCTTCCAGGGTCACGGCCACCGGCACCTCCAGGCGGTATCCCGGCCCGGTCTGTACCTGCTCAATGGTGGCGGCCAGCACAGCACCACCCGCCTCCTCCCGGACCTCCGGCCGGGCCACCCGCAACTCCGGGGCCCCCGCCCGGGTCACCCACTGCTTGAAAAAACCGTCCAGTGGTTTTCCGCCGATCCCCTCAAAGACGGCCTGAAGGTCGTCAAAACAGGCAAATCGGAACAGAAACGTGTTGTAAAACCGGCGCAGGCCCTCAACGAACGCGGCGTCACCGAGCTTGTGCCGCAGCATGTGGAACACCATCAGGGACTTGCCGTACCCCACAGCCTCCGTGGCACCGCTGTGCCGCGACCGGAAGGCCGTCAGGGGAAAATCCCGGGCTTCTCCAACGTAATCTGTATATTTTTGAAGGGTCTCGGCCCGGTAGGCCGCGCCTTGCCCGTGGATTTCCTTCATGAGGTGGTCGGACAAATACGCGGTCAGCCCTTCCGACCAGTTGCCCTTTTCCACCGCGGCAAAAACGCTGTTGCCCCACCAGTTATGAAGAATCTCATGAGGATAAGACGAATACAGGATAAAGGGGAAGCGAATGATCCTGGATCCCAGCAAGGTAAAAGACGCCATCCCGTAGCCGGTTTCCCAGAAGTTTTCCACCAGGGCAAATTTCTTATACGGGTACGGGCCGATCAAGTTCTCGTACAGGGTCAGATATCGCGCGGTTATTTTCAAATATTGATCGGCCAGGTCCTGGTCCGGGCTTCGGAGAAACACCATAAGCGGGGTTTTTCCGGCCTGTCCGTCATATTCGACAAAGGGAGCAGCCACGATATGAATGGCCTCACAAGGACTAAAAGAGACCCACCGGATTGTGGTCCGGCGCCCGTCTCGGGCATGCGCCGCCCGGGCCCCCTCACATACGGCATCCCAGGCGGCAGGCAGGCTCACATTGAGAGAAAAGGTCACCAGGGAGTCGCCAAAGTCGGGATACCAGTACGCGGCGCCGCCCAGATAGATCCCTTTTTTGCAAATGATCCCCGGGCTCTGTCGAAAGCCCCGGGCGTGTTCCTTGCCGGCGGGCTTAAGCTGGTGATAAATCGCCCCTTTGTATTGAAGGCTAAACACACG
>JAFDGP010000350.1 GCA_019309245.1 Deltaproteobacteria bacterium
CCAATGTTTCGCAAGACATACCCAAACAAAGTTTTTGACTACATGGCTACCGGTCGGCCCACCATACTGGGCATCGATGGAGTGATACGCGAAGTTGTAGAAGCTGCTGGCGGTGGTATTTTCTTTCCTCCAGGGGATGATCGGGCGTTGGCGGATGCGGTTCTTCGGCTTGCCAATAATCCTGATGAGGCACGCCGAATGGGGGAACGGGCATGTCACTATGTGACAGAAAATTTCAATCGAGCAAGGCATGCGGAGGCGTTTCTACAAGTGGTCATGCGCCTGGCTTCGGGAGCGCCCCACATCGGTTGACTACGGGCTGAACGGTTCTCTCAAAATAGGCTCGGTCGTGATAGGACGGAAGGCCGTTTGTTACATATGGATTCCGCACCATGATCGATGCTAAAGGGCCGGATGGGAAGCTGCTACCCGATGAAAAATGTCTGCCCCGGATTGGAAGATTCCTGCGGGCCACCTCGTTGGATGAACTGCCGGAATTGTTCAACGTGCTCAAAGGAGACATGAGTGTCGTGGGGCCGCGGCCCCTGAGTGTTTTTGATTGTTGGGTGTTGTGTTGAAGAAAAGGATATTGGATATGGCCATCGCGGTGCCGGCCTTGTTGGTGGCTTCGCCCTTGTTTTGCATGATTGCCCTGGCCATTCGGCTGATCATGGGAAAGCCGGTTCTCTTCAAGCAGGTGCGGCCCGGGAAGGACGGAAAGCCCTTTGTGATTTATAAATTCCGCACCATGACCGATGCCAAAGGGCCGGATGGAAGGCTGCTACCCGATGAAAAGCGTCTCACCCGGATTGGAAAACTGCTGCGGGCCACCTCGTTGGATGAACTGCCGGAATTGTTCAACGTGCTCAAAGAAGATATGAGCATCGTGGGCCCGAGACCGCTACTCATGCGATACATGGATCGTTACACGCCTGAGCAGGCCAAACGGCATGGGGTTAAACCGGGTCTCACCGGGTGGGCCCAGGTGAACGGCCGTAATGCGTTGAGTTGGGAGGACAAGTTTAGGCTGGATGTGTGGTATGTGGATAATTGGTCGCTTCGGCTGGATTTAAAGATTATAGGGTTGACGGTATGGAAGGTGCTCAAGGGGGAAGGAATAAGTCAGCTAGGACATGCCACAATGGAAGAGTTCACGGGGACTAAGGAGGCACGATGACTGGTATTGGGAGATTTGAGGAATGGCAATATCCTGAAATCGAAGAAGGTAAGCCAACAAAATACAATTGGGTTGTCCAACATAAGGGCAACTTCGAGCTGGGTTATAAAACCGATATAGGAGCCTTTACGTATATCAATGCCAAGAATGGAGTGACTATTGAAGACTTCGTTCAAGTAGGCTCCCACTGCTCAATTTATTCAATTTCAACAATTGACAATAGGGAGGGTTCCGTGACTTTGAAAAAGAATTGCAAGATCGGCAGCCATAGTGTCATTATGCCCGGAGTGACCGTTGGCGAGAATTCAATCGTGGGGGCTTGCAGTTTTGTTAATCAAGACGTTCCTGACAATGTTGTTGCTGGTGGTGTTCCCGCTAAAGTGATAAAAAAGCTCCAGGCTACAGATTACACAGATTCAGCAAAACAAAAGTGAAAGATATAGGACCCGAACGTATTTTCCTTTCGCCTCCCCACATGGGTGGCGAAGAGTTCCGCTTTGTTCAGGAGGCCTTTGAGAGTAACTATATTGCGCCTGTGGGGCCCCAGGTGGATGCATTTGAGCAGGAGTTTGCCGAGTACGGGGGCGTCAAGCATTGCGCGGCGGTCTCCAGTGGGACCGCCGCAATGCACTTGGCCCTGCGATGTCTGGGGGTTGGGCCCGGTGATGAGGTAATAGCTTCCACGCTCACCTTTATCGGCAGCGTAACGCCGATCGTCTTTCAGGGTGCGGTTCCGGTCTTCATTGATTCCGAGCGGGAAAGCTGGAACATGGACCCGGATCTTCTGGGAGAGGAGCTGGCGCGGTGTGCCAAGGCGGGAAGGCTTCCCAAGGCGGTGGTCCCGACAGACCTGTACGGACAGTGCTGCAACCTGCCGCGAATCCTGGAGATTTGTGCTAAATACGAGGTACCAGTGGTGTGCGATTCGGCCGAGGCGGTAGGAGCACATTTTAAATCCGAAATCCGAAATCCGAAATCCGGAACGTGGGTGCATGCAGGTTTTGGAGCGAAGGCCGCGGTGTTTTCTTTCAACGGGAACAAGATAATCACCACGTCGGGCGGTGGGATGCTGGCAAGCGACGACCCGGATCTGATCGAATATGCGCGAAAGCTCTCACAGCAGGCTCGGGACCCCGCTCCCCACTATGAACATTCCCAGGTTGGTTACAACTACCGCATGAGCAACATCCTCGCGGCCATCGGCCGCGGACAGCTTCGGGTGATAGAGGAGCGGGTTGGGCGCCGCCGGGAGATCTTTGAGACGTACCGAAAAGCCCTTTCGGACCTACCGGGGATTTCCTTCATGCCGGAGCCGGTATGGAGCCGAAGCAACCGGTGGTTGACGGTGATTTTAATTACACCTGAAGAGCTTGGCGCAGATCGAGAAACGGTGCGCCTTGCATTGGAAGCGGAAAATATTGAGGCAAGGCCGGTGTGGAAGCCGATGCATCTTCAGCCTGTTTTTCAGGTTGAAGGGCTAAAAGCGAGAAAGGTTAAAGGGCAATACAGGGGGAGGGCGGTGGGGGGAGAGGTCGCAGAGGACTTGTTCGACAGGGGTCTTTGCCTGCCATCCGGAACGGCGATGACAGAGGAAGATCTGGTTAGGATTATAGAAGTAATTAAGA
>JAFDGP010000351.1 GCA_019309245.1 Deltaproteobacteria bacterium
CCTCTCTTGCCTTTCCCGCTTGTTCGCCGCAAAGTTGAAGCCCACGTTCCGGCACCTGCACACCCGGCGATGGGTCATCTGGTTGTGTAACGCCGGCAGACCCGGGGGTCCCAACAAACCCGTGCCGACACCTTTTCACGAGCCGGCCTCCTGGTCCTGTCTGCCCGGAACATGCACCAGACTCACCCCTGTAATAATGGAAGAGACAATGCCCACAATAAGCACCGGTCCAATCTGAAACACATGATTGGCCAGGGTAAATCCCGCCGCCTCTTTGGCCGGAACGCCGAAAATCAACAGCCCGAACACCCCGCCGGCTTCCCACAATCCCCAAAATCCCGGAACCGATGGAAGCGAAATAAAAAAACACAAGATCACCATGACCGCACACATCTCCAGAAAAGAAACCTGCACACCGGGACACCCCAGCGTAAAGATGTAGTGAGACGCGCCGGCCAAGATCCAAACGAGAAACGAGAGCAGCAGGCAACGCCCCACCTTGCCCGGGCTTTTCAACATGTCAAGCCCGACCGCCAGATGGTCCACGGCCTTGGCCAGCCTCAAACAGACTTTGTCTCTCACACGCTCGCGAAACTCGTCTCCCGAAAAAACCAGCAGGGCCGGCAGGGCCAAGATCACCCGCTTGATCAGGCGGCGACTGACCCTGGTGCTTAGAGCAATAATCCCGGCTAACAGGACAAAGCACAACTTCAATGTGGTCATGCCGATCGATTCCAACGTCGCCCTGTTCAAATGGTATCGGCCGAAAGTCAAGTCCAGTTGGGGGTCGATCTTAACGGTCGCCAGGACACCCGCAAAAAAAAAGAGCAACGTGAACACATCAAACACCCGTTCCGCTCCGACCGTGGCGAGTACCCGGGCAAAAGCGACCTTTTCTTTTTTGAAAAAGATGGCTGGCCTGGCAATCTCGCCCACCCTGGCGGGCATAAGCAGGTTTAAAGCGAAACCGATCATGAGCGGATGAAACGCACTCCAGAACGGGGTCTCTTTTACCGGGCTCAACAGAAGCTGCCACCTGACCACCCGCAGCACAAATCCCGTCAACGTAACCGCCACGGCGGGAATAACCCACCAATAATTGACGGTCTTCAAGTACCCGAATAGATCCTGAATGGGAATGTGTCTGAACGTTACGTACAGGGCAACACCGGAGACCAGCAGCCCAATCCCAAGGGATAGAATAAGCCTCTTCTTTTCACCCATCATATCAGCCGGTACGTAAGAATGTTCGGACGGGCCTCCGTGTGGACGGTCGTCGGTTGTTGGATTGACAATCCCTTTTGTTCAACGCGTACTGAAACATGAAAGCAAAGGGGTCGACCCCCCTTGCACAAATCGCGTTTTGTGCGTGGGCATAAACCCGGCTCAAACCGCGCGGACCATGTTCATGACAGGATCGTCAGGGCTTTTTTAATGTCTTTTGCAATCTGGGCGGCCAGGGCCTCGCTTCCCGGGAACTTTTTTTCCCCTCGCAGACGCTCAATGAAATTCACCCGGATCGGTTTTCCATATATATTGTCACTGAAGTTCAGAATATGGACCTCCACGCAGAACTCGCCGTTGTCAAAGGTGGGGCTGTACCCGATGTTTGCCACACCCTTGAAAAACACCCCGTCGTATTCAACGGTAACGGCGTACACGCCCCCTTTCGGGCAAAGCTCGTCATAAAGGATCAGGTTCGCTGTGGGAAACCCCAACAGCTTTCCGCCTCGGTCCCGGCCCCGGGTCACCGTGCCGCGAACCTGGTAATGGCGGCCCAAAAGGATGGATGCCTGGTCCACTTTTCCCTCGCGAACCAGGTTCCGAATCTCGGTACTGCTGATACGGCCGGTGTCCTGTTCAATCCATTTCGACACAATGACCTCAAAGCCCAAGGCCTTTCCCATGTCCTCAAGAAGCGCAATATTGCCTTCCCTCTTTTTCCCAAAGGAATAATCCGGACCCACGATCACCGCCCGCATCCCGATCTTTTCCCAAAGAATCTCCTGGACAAAGGACCGGGCCGGTGTGGCGGCAAACGCCTTTGAAAAGGGGATGACCACCAGCACGTCAATGCCGGTGGCCGCGATCAATTCCACCTTTTGTTCATACAGGGTAATAAGCGGAAACCGCTCTATCCCGTTTAGGACCCTGACCGGATGGGGCTCAAAGGTCACCACAACCGACGTGCCTCCCAGGCCTTTCGCTTTTTCAATGACCTGACTGAATAACGCCTGGTGTCCGACGTGAACCCCGTCAAAGTTGCCGATGGTCACCACTGCCGGCGCAAAAGGCACGGAAATCTGCTTTAAGTCCTCAAATCGCTTCATCGTCTAAACAATGGGGCCCTGTTGAATGAGGACCCAATTATGATCTTGACAAGACAAACCAAACTTAATATGTAAAACATTCCAGCGGCTTGATCAAACCTTTTATTGGATTTTTGGTCGGGTGTGACGCATGCCGAAGTGGCGGAACTGGTAGACGCGCTAGGTTCAGGGTCTAGTGGATGTATGTCCGTGGGAGTTCGAGTCTCCCCTTCGGCACCACTTCTTATCATCTCAAGTTCTTATCATCTCAGGTAGTTAGGCTTAAAATAGCCCGGTTGGGTGCGCGGGAGCATGGTTGCGAGGCCTTTTCCCATGTAGGCAGTTTCATTTTCGAGTACACGGTCACGCGTTTTGTCTCACCACACTTCAGGGTCATTCGGGGTCAACCCCTTTCATTTAAGGGGCGGGATGTCATTTAGTAACCTTGCTACAGCTACTGCACGTATCTTTTTGTCCAGCATAAACGTC
>JAFDGP010000032.1 GCA_019309245.1 Deltaproteobacteria bacterium
GAATACCAGCAGCTCAAGTTCGTCAAAGGACCGGCGATCAAGGAGGTCCTGAAGGGATGTACCAATGACCCGCTGGTGGACCGCTTCAAACTCAAAGACGGTGACGTGGAAAGAAGCTTCTACGTCGGTGTCTTCGACGGCGACCCCCGGGCCGTGGCCTTCGAGACCTTTGGAAAAGGGGTCGGCGGGCAGATCGGCAGTGTGGCCGGGGTGGATTTAAAGACGGACAAATTGCTCGGCATCGGGGTGACCACCCATAAGGAGACCCCCGGGCTGGGTTCCAAGGCCAAGGATGACCCGAAGTTCAGGGCGCAGTTTGAGGGCATGCCGTTTAACGAGCCTTTCAAGGTGAAACAGGACGGCGGGGCCGTTGACGCGATCAGCGGCGCCACGATCACCTCCAGGGGAGTTTGCGCTGGCTTGAACGCGGCGGACTTTTACCGGCGCTTGAAACCGGAGGTCCTGGAAAAAGTTAAGGCGTTTGCCAAATAGGGAGAAAAGCATATGAGTGAAACGAGCCTCGTCCAGGAGTTTACCAAGGGGTTGTGGAAAGAGATTCCGCCGTTCCGGCTGGTGCTGGGCCTGTGCCCGACACTGGCCGTGACCAAGGCCTTTGAGACCGGGATCGGCATGGGCTGTGCTCTGACCTTTGTGTTGGTGTGTTCCAACATCCTGGTCTCTGCTCTTCGAAAGAGCATTCCCGGCAAGGTACGAGTGCCTTGTTTCATTATTATCATCGCAACCTTTGTGGTCATCACTGAGCTTGTGATGCAGGCCTTTACCTATCCACTGTACCTTAAGCTGGGGATCTTCATCCCTTTGATTGTGGTTAATTGTATTGTCCTGGGACGTGCCGAGGCCTTTGCATCCAAGAACGGGATCGCAGCATCCATTGCCGACGGCCTCGGCATCGGGATTGGCTATACGATTTCGCTTTCCGTGCTGGGCTCGATCCGGGAGATTTTCGGTACGGGCACCTGGCTCGGGCATGCCGTATTCGGGCCTTCGTTTCAGCCGTTTACGTTCATGGTGGAAGCTCCGGGGGCCTTTGTCTGCTTGGGCCTGATGCTCGGGCTTATGGACTTGGCTGGAAGTAAATAGGCCCTTGATCGTTTGTTAGGAGGGGTTCAATGACTCATTACATCTTACTGGCCATCAGCGCGATCCTGGTCAACAATATCCTGCTTATCCAGTACCTGGGCAACTGCCCATTCCTTGGAACCTCCAAGCGGATGGACACCGCCACGGGAATGGCCATGGCCGTGGTCTTTGTGTTGACCATGGCGGGTATTGTGACGTGGATCCTGGAATACGTTTTTTTGAAGCCTTTCGGCCTGGAATACATTCGAACGATTGTCTTCATTCTCATCATCGCGGCCCTGGTCCAATTTGTGGAGCTTTTTCTTAAAAAGAGCATCCCGGCCCTGTATGCCGGACTGGGCATCTTCCTGCCGCTGATTACCACGAACTGTGCAGTTTTGGGCGTCTGCCTGCTCAACATCCAGGAAGAATACAGCTTTCTCGAAGCCCTGGTTTCTTCTGTGGCCTATCCGATCGGGTTCGGATTGGCGCTCATTCTGTTCGCCGGGCTGCGGGAACGCGTTCTGGTGGGGCGGGTTACGGCCAGGAGGAAAACCGACCTGACCCTGGTGGAAAAGCGGCTGCGAGAACGCTATACCATTGGCCGAGTGCCCGGGCCGCTGCAGGACGTGGCCATCGGGTTGGTTATGGCCGGGTTTATGTCCCTGGCCTTTCTGGGGTTCAAGGGGATGATTTAGAACCGCGTTAGGGCGGTTCAACAGGAACTAGGAGAAAAGAAAATGGTGGAAGCGTTGTTGCTCATGCTGGGGTTGGGAACCCTTTCCGGGGTGCTTTTGGGGATTGCCGCAAAGGCGTTCTATGTGTGGGAGGATCCCCGGATTGCCGAGGTGGAGAACTGTCTGGCTGGCGCAAACTGCGGCGGCTGTGGTTATACAGGCTGTTCGGCGTGCGCGGCCGCCATTGTGGCCGGAGAGGCCCCTGTGTCGGCCTGCCTGGTGGGCGGACCTGCGTCTGCGGCCAAAGTCGCGATGGTCATGGGCCTGGAAGCCGGTGCGGCCGAAGTGCTCACGTCTGAAAATACGTGTACAGGGGGACACCGGGCGCCTGAGAAGTATTACTATATGGGAATCAGTGATTGCCGGGCGGCGGCCCTGCTGTATGCCGGTGCCAAGGAGTGTACGGTGGGTTGCCTGGGATACGGCAGTTGTGTCAAGGCCTGCCAGTTCGGTGCACTTTCCATTGATCCTAAAGGTGAGAACATCCCGATAGTGGATACGGAAAAGTGCGTGGGCTGCGGGGCCTGCGAAAAGGCCTGTCCAAAAGGCATCATGCAGGTACGCACGCCATCGCAGCGGATCCTTCACATGAACTTGATTACAGATCGGTTGGCGCCGTGCCGGCAGACCTGTCCGGCGGAGATCAACATCCCGAAATACATCCATCATATTAAAAAGGGAGAATACGATCAGGCCTACCTGACCATTATGGAGCGCAACCCGCTTCCGCTTTCCACCGGCCGGGTGTGTCCCCACCCCTGTGAGAGCGCCTGCCGCCGGGCTGTGGGCGACGACGAGCCCGTATCGATCAATCAGCTGAAACGGTTCTGTTCGGATTGGGTTTTTGATCATAAGATGCCAGTCAAGATTCCCGTGGCGCCCGATACGGGCTACCGTGTGGCGATCGTGGGCGGCGGGCCCAGTGGCTTGAGTGCGGCGTATTTTCTCAGGCGTTTGGGGCATCACGTCAAGATCTTTGAATGGATGCCGGATTTGGGCGGCATGATCTATTATGGAATTCCGGAATACCGGCTGCCCAAGGCCATCTTACATCAAGACATTCAGCGGATCCTCGACCTCGGGGTGGAGGTCAAGACCGGGGTCAAGTTCGGGGTGGACTTTGACCTTGAATCTCTGGTTGGTGGCGGGTTCGACGCGGTACTCATGTCTATCGGGGCCTGGAACCACGCCTCGGCCCGGATTCCAGACGAAGACAAGGTCAAGGGGGTTATTCCGGCTACGATCTTCCTGAGGCGGCAGGGATTGGGTGAGCCCAACCCCATCGGTAAGCGGGTCGGGGTAATCGGAGGCGGCAATGTGGCCATGGACGCGCTCAGGACCAGTGTGCGCCTGGGAGCGGAGAAGGTTTATTGCCTGTACCGGCGGGAAGTCAAAGACATGCCGGCCAATAAGGTCGAGATCGAGGCCTGCCATCACGAAGGCGTGGAGTTTATCACCCTGTGTACCCCGACCAAGTTTATCACGGATGATGAAGGGAATCTTACCGGAATCGAATATCTGAAAAACGAACTGGGGGAGCCGGACGCCAGTGGGCGCAGAAAGCCTGTACCGATTGAAGGATCGGAGACGGTGCTGCCTTTGGATAATTTTATTTTGGCGATTGGTCAAAACACCGACTCTTCCTTTGTACAAAAAGAAGGAACCGCCGTCTCCAGGCTGGAAACCTACAGGGGCTCCATTGTGGGGGATCCGGATACCCACCAGACAGCCATTTCTTATGTGTTTACCAGCGGTGACTGTGCCGGCCCTCCAGGGCTGCTGGTGGCCGCTGTTGGTGCTGGCAGGAGGGCGGCCCGTGGCATCCACAAGTACCTGATGGGTGAAGACATGGCGTTTCCGCCAACCAGGTTGCGGGTGGATTCCCGCCGGATGCGAGGCCATATTCCGGGCACTATTTTTGATACAATAGAAGGGATTCAGAAGACGCAGCGGGCTTCCCAACCTGAGCTTGAGCCAGGTTCTTATGAGAGACAGCACACCTTTGCCGAGGTGGATCTGACGCTTTCGGAACAAAGCGCCCTGGAGGAGGCCAATCGCTGCCTGCGGTGTTGTCTGACCTGCTATGATCCGGATGTGCCTGCGTGGTAAGGTGTTTGAGAAGGGCTGCCCGGCTTGCAATTGTTTCTGATAAGATTTAGAATTTGAAATTGCTATCGGTGAGAAGGGCGTCCGAGCGCGTGTTTTTTTCTGACAGGGACCCCGCTGTTCGTTGCGGCAGCAGGGTCTTGTGAGTTGCGCGCCGGGGGCCGTTTTTGTTGGAGAGATAAAACATGGCACATGAAGCCGGACAAGAAGCGAAGGGCTCGGATAGTGGTACCACCGGTCAGCGGCGGGTTGTGATTCTGGGGGTCGGCAACTTGTTGCTTTCTGATGAGGGCGTGGGCGTGCACGTGGCCAATGCGCTCATGAAGATGGAGCTGCCTGAGGGTGTGGAAGTCTTCGAAGGGGGGACCGACGGGTTCCGATTGATGAATGTCGTGACTGGCGCGGATCGGCTGATTGTAGTTGATGCGGTGAAGGGAGGCGGAGATCCGGGTTCCATCTATCGCTTTGATGTCAAGGATGCCCCCTCAATGCCTGATTCGTACAAAACCTCTGTGCACCAGATCGGGATCCTGGAAGTTATCCATTTTTCGGACTTCATCGGCAAGACTCCTGAAGCCGTTATCATCGGAGTAGAACCCAAGTCTGTGGAGATGTCCATGGAGCTTTCACCCGAGGTCCAGGCCAAAATGCCCAGAATTATCGAACTGGTCCTTGAAGAAGCCCGTACTGCCCTGGGTTAGCCGGTGGTCAGGGCCGGCCGCGATCCACATATAAGGCCTGATTCTTCCCGCGCGAGAACACCCATCTTATGATTTCCTACCATTCCATATATATGGGCTCCGAATGTAACAACGCCTGTTCGTTTTGTGAGGCGGGACAAGAGCCCCGCTCTTTCGACCTGCAGACCTTGATTGAACACGTTGACCGGATGTCCGACCTGCAGAACGTGGTGCTTTACGGTGGCGAGCCCACGTTGCACGATGATTTGTTCAATCTAATTTCCCACCTGCGAATGCGCGGTGCCAGACGCATTAAGTTGGTGACCAACGGCCGAAAATTGGCCGACTCCGACCTCGTATTGGAGCTGGTTCGGGCGGGATGCCGTCTTTTTGAGATCAAGGTGGAGGGATCTCATCCCGAGATGCACGATACGGTGACGGGGAGGCAGGGGAGTTTTGAGCAGACCATGCTGGGATTGGAGGCGGTAAACGGCTTGGCACAATCCGAACAATGGGAAGACGGCGTTTTTTTAGCGGTTCGTGTCGGGATCAGGGCGGCAAACCTCGAAGACCTGATCGGGATCGTGAGCATGCTGGTCTCTTTCGGGCTGGATCGGATCAAGCTGGTTCGAAAGGGCCTGGATTTTGCCTTGAGCGAAGGGGCGTTTTATGTGGCCAATGCCCTGAGGTTAGCTACGTTGAATCGGACCTGGGCCGAGTGCGAAGGGTTTGTTCCGTGCGTGATGAAAGGCTGTGAAAGGCATCTCGTGGAGTTCCTGGCGCCTCGTTTGCGAGAGGGGGACAAGCCCAAAGGGTGTGCGCGATGCGACTATGAGCAAATCTGTCCCGGCCCGCCTGAGGGGTATGTAGGCCGGTACGGCGCCAGAGAGTTCCGGGCCGTGACCGGATCTGTCTATATTAAAGACATCCAACAGCTGCGTGCGATGAGGTCTACCAATGGGTGATAAGCGTCGCGTTCTTCTGGTGGCCTACAATGCCGCCGGTCATGACTCGCTGGCCCTGGGGTATATCAAGGCATACGCTTTAAAGGATTCCGCTGTGGCCCGGAAGACGGACATTGAGATTCTGAATTTCAGTAACGAACAAAACGATGTCCGCCAGGCCCTGTACTACATTACCGACTTCAAGCCTCACCTGGTCGGATTTTCTTGTTACTGCTGGAGCATGGGAAAGATACTGGAGCTGGCCCGATCGCTCAAACAGATCATGCCCGAAGTTCCGCTGGTTGCGGGAGGGCCTGAGGTGGGTCCGATTGCGGAGCAATACCTGCGCGAACACTTGTGTCTGGACGTGGTAGTCCATGATGAAGGGGAAGCCGTCTTTGCGGATCTGTTGAAATTTTATTTGGCAAAGAGGGGCCGACTGGCCTCAATTGCGGGCATTTCTTTTCGTGACGGGGACACGATCATCCGAAACGAGATGCGTTCGCCGATCCAGGACTTGGGAGAAATTCCTTCTCCTTACCTGACCGGAGCTTTGATCCCACGCGATGGCGTCACGTATGTGCAGTCTTTTCGAGGTTGTCCGTTTCGTTGCGGTTTTTGTTATGAGGCCGGAAGGCACAAGGGGCTTCGGTTTTTTCCTTACGAACGGGTGCAGGCCGAGATCGAACTGATTATGGACACTCCCGAGATTCGGACTTTTCATTTTGTCGATTCTGTGTTCAACTTGAATGCGACCCACCTGGGCAAGATTGCCGATCTGCTCGAGAGCGCCAACCGGTATCATACCAGACTGAGGACCATTGAGGTCTTTACGGAAACTATGGATGAGCACGCTGTACAAAGCCTGGTGCGTGCGGGCGTTCAGAGTGTTGAGACAGGACCGCAGACGGCCATTGTTGAGACGCAAAAGCGCATTGGTCGCTATTTTGATCCCCAGAAATTCACAAACGGCGTACGACTGATGCAGGAGGCAGGAATCAGTGTCTGGTGTGACCTGATTGTTGGTTTGCCCGGCGACAACTTTTTTCGATGCGCCACCTCAGTGGCCTTTGTTATGAACCTTGAGCCGGCCCATATCGTGATGAGCATCCTGCATGTTTTGCCCGGCACACCGCTTTTCAACGAGGCAAGCCGGTTCGGACTGGCTTTTGATCCGGCCCCCCCCCACTATGTGGTTGCCAACGACACCTTCCCCTTTGAACAGATCTATGAGGCCGTCCTGTTTTCGGCCAGCGTGAGCAAGGAGTATAACCTCGCCCTTTCCTAGCGGATTTCCATCCATAAATAGCCCTTTTTCCCTCTGAGCGGCGTTCTTTGCGGGCTCGTGCCTTTAACATTTCTACAAATCAGAGGTTTTTCCCGGGGGACATAGTGCCCGTGTGACGTTGGTCAAAACGAGTAACTTTGCACAACCTGCACTCGGCAGTCGGGCGGTCTTCCCTCAAGGCGATATTATGATCCAGGCCGAGCCTTGCGTAGGGCCGTGCTCCGCCTAAGGCGGAATCAGCATATCGCCTTTCGGAAAAACCACCCGACTGCCGAGCGGCTGGGCGCACAGATGTCTTCCTGAAACCGAGAGCAACAAGTTTTGCAAAGGTCTTCAAAACGGGTGTCAAAATGTGATTCATCGACGTGTCGATATATTGACACTGCCGCCTACCCAAAAAGAGAAATGCACAAAATTACAGTTTGTTAGAGCTTTCATTCCGGCGGCATGGACCTTGCTCATACCAACGGTCCATGATGATGCTAAAGGTTTTTTTCATGTCGTCGATAACAAAAAGGAAGTCAAAATGCCCTGATCTTGAAAGATTTGGTCAATAGCAAGCATCCCGAAAAAGACGGCCTTGGAAAGGTGGTGGTGCGAGGACAACGATTTCTTTGTAGAGGGTTGGTGACACGAGTGTGTAAACAGCAAATCAAGGAGGTTTTAAAGTGAACGAGCTACTGGGTGACATCTCACGCCGAGATTTCATGAAGTACTGTGCGGGGGCCGCAGCCGTGCTCGGGCTTTCGGAGCTGGAATTGTTCGAAAAGGTCTCTGAGGCCCTGGCGTCTTCGAGCACCAAGCCGCCCGTTGTCTGGCTTGAAGGTCAGGACTGCGCAGGGTGTACGGTTTCGCTGGCCGGGGCCCTGAATCCGCCGGCATCTGCATTGATTCTGGACAAATTGTCCATTCGCTATCATGAGACCATTATGGCCGCTTCAGGGTACGTGGCGGAGGCGGCGTATGAGGAGACGGTAAGAGCGGGCGGTTATGTGTTATGTGTGGAAGGGTCTATCCCGATAGCAGACGATCGTTTTTGCATGATCGCCGGACGGCCCTTCAGGCGCACGGTCGAAGAGGCCGCGAAAAACGCGGCAGCCATTATCGCGGTTGGCGCGTGCGCGGCATACGGCGGCATTCCGGCTGCAGGTCCCACCGGGGCTGTGGGAGTCGGCAAGGTGGTCAAGAATAAGCCGATCATTCACTTGCCCACCTGTCCGGTCCACTGCGATCATCTGGTGGGGTCCATCCTGTATTTTCTGGCGACAGGGACGGCCCCGCCCCTGGACAAAGTCGGGCGTCCAAAGATGTACTTCGGTGAAACGATCCATGACAACTGCCGGCGCCGGTCGTACTTCGACAATGAAATGTTCTTGACGGACTGGAATGACCCGGAACAGAAGAACTGGTGTCTCTACGAAAAAGGTTGCAAGGGCCCGGATACCTACGCGGACTGTGCGGTACGCCGATGGAACGACGGGCAGAATTATTGTGTCGACTGCGGTGCCGGGTGCATGGGTTGTGCGGAGCCGGAATTCTACAGCGGGATGTCCCCGCTGTACACCGCTGACAGCAAGCGTTCCCGCGATATTATGGCGCGGAAAAAAGCCGGCCTGATTCCCCCGTTGAAGGAAGAGGCCTAGAAAGGAGGTGGTAAGAAATGGCGAAAAGAATTACGGTTGATCCGATCACAAGAATTGAGGGCCACCTCGGCGTGACCGTTGAGGTCGAGAATGGCAAGGTCAAAGACGCCTGGAGCAGCGGCACGATGGCCCGCGGGTTTGAGGCGTTGCTACAAGGCCGGGATCCCAGAGACGCGCCTTACGTGACCAGCCGGTTTTGTGGGGTGTGCTACAGTGTTCACCAGATGGCCAGTGTTCGGGCATTGGACGATGCCTTTGGGGCAAAGGTCCCCTGGGGGGGGACCCTGTTGAGGAACCTGGCCATGGGAGCGGAATTCATTTACGATCATATCCTTCATTTCTACCATCTCACCGCGCTGGATTATTTGGATATTATGGCCGTGGCGGCATACAACGGTAAGGACAAGGGGCTCAATGCCGTCAAAGAGAAGGTGGTCGGCCTGGTGAAATCAAAAGACACCTTTCCGCTTACGCCGCGCTATGAGCCCGACGAATTTAGTGTCAGGGATCCAGACATGGTCATCACTGCCGTCAAGCATTATATTGATGCCTTGGCCATGCAGGCAAAGGCCAGAAACATGGGCGCCATTTTTGGTGGAAGGCAGCCTCACTACCAGAGCCTTGTGGTTGGCGGGTGTACCCAATATCCTGATGTAAATATGGTGGCCAAGTTTCGGACTATGCTCGACGAGCAGGCCAAGTTCGTCAACGAGATCTACATTCCTGACGTGTTGGCCTTCGGTACCGGTCCTTTGTTTCCGCTGGCCAAGATGGGCCTGGGCGGTGGACACTACAATTACCTGTCCTACGGGGCCTTTGAACTGGATAAAAACGGCAAGCAATGGGTGTTTCCGGCCGGGGTGATTACAGGTCTGAATCCCGGCAAGATCAAGGTCAAGTCATTTGATCCGGACAAGATCACGGAATCAGTGAAGTACGGGTGGTACAAAGATGATAAACCCAGGCATCCCTACGAGGGCGAGCAAGTTTTTGACCTGGATAAAAAAGATGCCTATTCATTTGTGAAGGCGCCGCGTTACAAAGGGCGGCCCATGGAAGTGGGCCCGCTTGCGCGTATGCTGGTCGCCAAGAACCCGGATGTGCTGGGTCTGATCAAAAAGGGAGCAAAACCCGGTGTGGTTGCCCGCCATGCGGCCAGGGCGATTGAGACCAAGTTGCTCGTTGATGCCTGTTACAGATGGTGTGATGAGCTGCTTACAGAGATGACGAAGCCCGGCTTCAAGATCCATGACACGGCCCACTATGAACCACCGGAAAAGGGCGAGGGCGCGGGCTTTTATGAAGCCCCGCGGGGTGCCCTGGGACATTGGATTAAGATCAAGGACAAGAAGATCGCCAATTACCAGGCTGTCGTGCCCTCCACGTGGAATGCGTCTCCGAGATGCGAGAAAAAGTACAGGGGGCAATATGAGGAATCCCTGATCGGCGCGCCCGTCCCTGACGTGGACAACCCGATCAACGTGGTACGTATCATCCGGTCCTTTGATCCCTGCCTGGCTTGTGCGGTCCATTTGATTGATCCGCAATCCAATGAGATCAAACGGTTTGCTGTAGAATAATTCCGTCACGCTGCAGTGCTGCAGGACAGGGCTATCTATTTGGGGGGCATGAACATGCCCCCCAAAGTATTTTATGCCGGGGCAACATCCTTGGAGCCGATGGTGCGAAGACGGCTCAGGATCATTGCCATATCTCCGGGAAGAGGAGACACACACCGGACCGCACTGCCTGTTACCGGATGCGTGAAGGCGAGCCTGCAGGCATGCAGGAGTTGCCGGTTTGCTGTGCGAATCACACCCTGCACCGCTGTATCCCGGACTTGCTTCCATCTTTTTTTCCCGCCATAGACGACGTCACCCACCACAGGGTGGCCGATTGCAGCGCAGTGAACCCGGATCTGATGGGTCCGGCCGGTCTGCAGGTCGATTTCCAAAAGGGTCACCCCGGCAAAACTTTCCTTGACCTTCCAGACGGTCCGTGTCGGACGCGCTCGACGGCTTCTGGTGGACATTTTTTTGCGATGTGTCGGGTGTCGGCCGATTGGAAGATCAATGGCCCCGGCCGCGGTTGACGGGTTGCCATAGACCAGCGCAATATACGATTTTTCCACGCGACGGGCCTTGAACTGACGGCTGAGGGCCTCGTGGGCTGCACTGTTCTTGGCCACGACCAGACAGCCGGAGGTGTCTTTGTCCAGGCGGTGGACGATTCCGGGCCGCCGTTGGCCGCCGATTCCCTCCAGGTTGGGACATAGATGGAGCAGGGCATTGACCAGGGTACCGTCTTTGTGACCCGGCGCGGGATGAACCACCATGCCGGCCGGTTTGTCTACCACAAGCAGATGAGCATCTTCAAACAGGACCGTGACAGGAATCGGCTGCGGATGACAACGGGTGGGTTGAGGCGGGGGTATCTCGGCCCGAATGGCGTCGCCGTGCCTGGCAGGATAGCCGGCCTTTTTGACACGGCCGTTGACTGTGACACACCCTTGCCGGATCAACCGAGCCGCGTGAGTTCGAGACAATGCCGAAATGCGGCCGGCGACGATGGTATCCAGTCGGCAGCCAGTTTCAAGGCTGGTTACTGTGAAGGCGATCACACGCCACTGATGGGAGTGTGAGCGCCCCGCAAGGACCGGTGCCAAACCTAATTGTCCAGATTAAAAATGTTGTTGATGTCGGTCATGATCGCCCCTTCATCCGTCTCCTTGGCGATAGACAACTCTTTAAGGAGCAGATTCTGGGCGGTATCCAACATTTTTCTTTCGCCGAACGACAGGTCCTTTTCCACCTTCAACAGGTACAGATCGCGGAGGACCTCAGCCACTTCAAATACGGATCCGGTCTTAATTTTTTCCATGTATTCCCGGTACCGGCGGTTCCATGTCTGATTATCCGCGGGGATATCGCGTTTCTTCATGATTTCATAGACCTTTGGCACCTCGCCCTGGTCAATGATGTCCCGCAGGCCCACGGACTCCACATTGTCGACCGGAATCATGATAATCATGTTGTTATCCAGGATCTTCATAATGTAAAAATCCTGTTTCTCTCCTGAAATCTCCCGCGTTTCTATCGCCTCTATTCTACCAACGCCATGAGCCGGATAGACTGCCAGATCTCCAATTTTAAACATAATTGTTACTCCCATCCTCTCTAAGCACAGAGAACACGCTGATTGTATATAGCACCTTCTTGCCTTGGAATCAACCGAAAACCCCGGCAACCGGCCGGGAAGAGTCTTTGCATGTGCCGGGGCGGGATCTGCCGTGAGGTGCGATGGCGGCTTTGGGATGGGCGGATTCGATAGGCCGGCTGGGGTGCGCACCGGAATGCCGTATTTTGGAAAAGGCCGATCAACATTAAAAAAAGGGATCAACGCAGCAAGGCGTTGATCCCTTGATTTTTGTTTTCCCCGGTGGGGACTAGATCAAGAACGGGACCATGAGCAGGGCCACCACATTTAGGATCTTGATCATCGGGTTGATGGCAGGGCCAGCGGTATCTTTGTATGGATCGCCTACCGTGTCACCCGTGACCGCGGCCTTGTGGGCATCGCTGCCCTTGCCGCCGAAGTGGCCGTCCTCGATGTATTTCTTGGCATTATCCCACGCCGCACCGCCGGTCGTCATGGAAATCGCCACAAACAGCCCTGTAACGATACTTCCGATCAACAGAGCGCCCAAGGCCACCTTGCCCAGGAAAAACCCAACCACAATGGGAGCCACAACGGGTAGTAGCGCTGGAACGATCATTTCCTTAAGGGCATAGCGTGTCACGATATCCACGCAGGAAGCATAATCCGGCTTGGCGGTGCCTTCCATGATTCCGGGGATTTCCCGGAATTGACGCCGAACTTCTTCCACTACCGTGGCCCCGGCCCGGCCGACGGCCATCATGGCGATAGAAGCAAACAGATAAGGCAACAGGCCTCCGAGGAATAGCCCCACGATGACGTAGACGTCACTGAGCCTGAACACCAGTTCCTGGGCGCCGGTACCGGCTGCATGGCTTGCTTCAGTCAGATCCTGAATATACGCCGCAAAAAGCACCAGTGCAGCCAGACCTGCAGAACCGATGGCATAGCCCTTGGTGACGGCTTTTGTGGTATTGCCGACGGCATCCAGGGGGTCTGTGACGGCTCGAACACTTTCGTCCATTTCCGCCATTTCCGCGATCCCGCCTGCATTGTCCGTAATCGGACCGTAAGCGTCAATCGCAATGACCATACCGGTCATGGACAGCATGGACATGGCTGCCAGAGCGATCCCGAACATGCCCGCCAACAAATACGATGTCAGGATTGCAGCACTGATAAGCAATACCGGGATGGCTGTGGCCTGCATGCTGACCGCCAGACCCGCAATGATATTGGTGGCATGGCCTGTGAGCGAGGCTTGAGCGATGCCTTTGACCGGTCCCCTGACTCCCGTGTAGTATTCGGTGACAATGACAATACCTACGGTCAAAACCAGGCCGATCAGGGTGGCCATGTAAAGGTTCATGATCGGAGCGCCGAGGCCTGCCATCATTTTCTGAGTCGCAAAGTAAAAGCCGATCGCTGCCAGGATAGCAGAACCGAACATGCCTTTATACAGGGCACCCATGATATACTGGCTGGTACCGAGCCTTACAAAGAAGCTGGCCACGATGGATGCGAGAATGGAGATCGCACCAAGGACCAGTGGAAAGGTTACGGCATTATGGTAGACCTCCGGCCCAACCTTGGACTCAGGGAAAATGAGGTGAGCCAGCAACATGGCTGCCACAGCCGTCACCGCGTAGGTCTCGAACAGGTCTGCCGCCATGCCCGCACAGTCGCCCACGTTGTCGCCCACGTTATCAGCAATTACCGCGGGATTCCTGGGATCGTCTTCGGGGATGCCTGCTTCCACCTTTCCGACCAGGTCGGCGCCTACGTCAGCGCCCTTGGTAAAGATGCCTCCGCCGAGTCGGGCAAAGATCGAAATCAAGCTTCCACCGAAACCCAGGGCCACAAGCGCCCGGATATTGTGGGTCATGGTATAATAGCCGGCGACCGAGGTCAGGGCCAATCCCGCGACCATCATGCCGGTTACCGTACCGCCTTTAAAGGCCATGGACAGCCCGGCGGCAAGCCCTTTTTTGGCGGCCTCCGCGGTGCGCACATTGGCCAGCACGGATACCCGCATGCCGACATAGCCGGCACAGTAAGAAGCAGTGGCGCCAATGATAAAGCCGATGGCGGTCTGCAGGCCGAGGGTGGCGCCGATGCCGACCACGATCACAGCGGCCGCAATGATGACGGTTTTCAACTGGCGGTTCAGATAGGCAATCGCGCCTTCTTTGATCGCGTTGGCGATCTGGTTCATCTTTTCATCCCCTGCCGGGGCGCTCTTGACGATACCGATCAAAAACAGGACGTACACGACACCCACGATACCGACAAGCGTACTGTACAGCTCCCAGTTTACTACTCCAGTCATAGTCTCCTCCCAACATTAAGTTTTTGTAATTGTCTTTCCATGGAAAAGATTCATCGCCTTTGACGCTCCTTCACACAGGACTGTCTCCGCCGCGTGTCGTGCCGCTGCGAGCATTGTCTCCAAACGGACTTGTTGAACGACGTCAAACTCTTCCAGCACATAACCCCTGACATCACTTCCGACTTCCGGGCGCCCGATGCCCACACGAATGCGAACAAAGGCATCGGTACCCAACGCGGCGATCAGCGATTTCACGCCATTGTGTCCTCCATCCCCTCCTTTCTCTTTTATTTTTAATTTGCCGAACGCAATATCTATGTCATCATGAATGACTAAGATATCTTTTGAGTCAATGGCCCACACCTGCGCAAAGTCTCTGATTGCAGGGCCCACGCGGTTCATGAACGTCGTGGGCTTGGCAACAATGACCGATACTGCCCTCACGGTTCCGCGCCCG
>JAFDGP010000352.1 GCA_019309245.1 Deltaproteobacteria bacterium
GGTGGGTCAAGGCCCGGCAAGCCACTACCCTGGTTGGGCTGGTGTGCACGAAGCCGTGTTCGACGTGTTTTTGTACGAGTGTTGGAGGCGGGCCCTTTGACACGACGGGCCTGGATGTCTTGTTGACCGAAGTCGACGATGTCTTGTTTGCCCGGGCGCTTTCCAAAAAGGGGCAGGACCTGCTTCAGGCCGCAGGGCCTTTGCCGGCGGCGGAGCCGGGTCTTGTTGAACAAGCCCAGGCGGTTGAGCAGAAGGCTCAGGATCTCATCACGGTCAAGCTGGACACATCCCGGTTGTCCGGGATAGACATGCTTTGTCTTTATGAAGCAGATTTCTGGCACACCGTGCAGTTTGCCTGCATCAATTGCGGTACCTGCACCTATCTTTGCCCCACCTGCTGGTGCTTTGATATCCAGGATGAGGCCTACGGGCAGACCGGGGTCAGGATGCGAAACTGGGATTCATGCATGTTTCCCCTTTTTACCCGCCATGCCTCGGGGCACAACCCCCGGGGGCAAAAATTGCAAAGGGTCCGGCAACGGTTCATGCACAAATTCAAATACTATGTGGACCGGTACGACAAAGGGGTGGCCTGCGTGGGCTGTGGGCGGTGTATCCGCCATTGCCCGGTCAATATTGATATTCGTGAGGTCATCACGATGATGAACGCCTGTGGGGTGTAAGGCACATGGACAACCCGTATCTTCCCTTACCCGTCCGCATTGAAAAGATAACAGTGGAGACAGCGGACAAAAACATCAAGACCTTTCGGTTGGCTTTTTTGAATCCGGATGATGAACATGCCTTTCAGCACCAGCCGGGCCAATTCGCCCAGTTATCGGTGGCGGGAACGGGAGAGTGTCCCATCGGTATTGCGTCTTCGCCTACGGAATCCGGGTTTCTACTGTTTACGGTGAACAGGGCCGGTGTGGTTACCACGCGCCTGCACGAGATGGAAGAAGGGGACATCCTCGGTGTGCGCGGCCCCTTGGGCAGGCCTTATCCACTGCGGGACATAGAGGGGAAAAACCTGGTGATCATTGGGGGGGGCTTTGCCTTTACCACCCTGCGGGCGACAGTGGTGTACCTGCTCGAAGAGGAGAACCGAAAGCGCTTTGGCGATGTCAGTGTTGTTTACGGCGCGAGGAACGAAGGGATGTTGCTTTACCGCGAGGAACTGGCGGCCTGGGAGAAGAGGCCGGACATCAACATGCACATTACGGTGGACCGGACTGAAGATCCGAACTGGAAATACAACGTGGGCTTTGTGCCTGCGATTACCGAGCAAAAGATCGTCAGTGCAAAAAACAGTGTCGCGATTATCTGCGGACCTCCAATTATGATCAAATTTACCCAACCCGTGCTGGAAAAGGTTGGGTTCCCGCCGGAAGCCATCATTATGTCGCTGGAAAACCGTATGAAATGCGGCATCGGCATGTGCGGCCGATGCAATGTAGGGCCACAGTTCGTGTGTAAAGACGGCCCAGTTTTCACCCTGGCCGAACTTCATGCCTTGCCTGCCGAATACTGAGCCGTCATTCCGGTCGGCCTGGTCTTAAAACGGCAAAAAAATGTCCATACAAATCAGGGCCCCCGGGGACCGGCATAACTTTGCCTATTTAGCCCTGACAGGGTCCTTGGAGAAATAGACGAGAATATGTGGAATATGAATACGTTATTTTTTGTTGACCAGGCCCTCGTATGAACTGGCATGTGACTTGCTGGACCGTGGTGTGTAAACCCGGCCAAGAAGGTGTGTTTTTCCAAACCGTTTTTTGCGCGAGTCGGTCTTTTGTCGAAGCCATGGACGACAACAACCAGGAAAAGCAAATCAAGGACCTGATGATCAGCCTTGATGCCTTTGAGCAGATTGGCCCGGATGCCAAGGTCGCCGATGGGATCAAGAAACTTGCCGGAGGCAACCGGGCCGCCACGGCCCCCCTGGTGCTTATTGTGGAGGCCCGACAGGACACCGAAGAGATCGTCGGGATCCTGTCCTTGGATGATGTGTTGGGCCACATGGAATCGTCTTGTGAGCCCAAGGACGAGCTTCCGATTTTCTGGCGGGGCCAATTTCGAGAGGAATGTGAAGCGGTCTTAGATGCTCCGGCCGGCGGGGTGATGTCTCCGATCACCCATGTGATCCATCAAAACGGCACGCTTACCGAAGCGGTCCATTTGATGAATTCAAAGCGCGTCAACTGGCTGCCCGTGGTGGAAGGGGAATCTGTCGTGGGCATTCTTGCCAAACAGGCCCTCCTGGACGAAGCCCTTGCTGTGGCCCTTGAACATGACGAGCAGCAAGACGCTTGATCTCGTTGTTTCCTGAAACAACCGTCCGTGAGGTCGCCAGCCATTTCATACCAACCTAACCACTTGATTTTCCCATATCACTGTGTGCTTTCTGCCGGGATTGTGCTTGACAATTTAAGGGGACATTGGTACCTAGCAATATCCCATAGCCTGCTAATGTTACGGGACATCGGCCCCGGCTTGATAGGGCGAAAAGCCGCGGGCCGAAAAAAAAAGCCGGAGGAAAAATGTATGAGTGAAAAGCCGACAATTCGAGTTCTTTTGGTGGACGACGAAGAAAATCTGATCGAATATCTGTCAAAACGCCTGCTTAAACAGGGCTTTACAGTTAAGGCCACCTTTTCAGGGGAAGAGGCTGTTGATGCAGCTAAGGAGGAACATTTTGATGTAGCCGTGGTTGACTTGAAAATGCCCGGGATCGATGGGGTGGAAACCCAACGCAGGCTTAAGGAAG
>JAFDGP010000353.1 GCA_019309245.1 Deltaproteobacteria bacterium
GATCTCGCGTATTCGGTGCCCGACCCTGATCGTTCAGGGGCTGGAGGATGAATTCGCCGAACCCATTCATGCCGAGAGGATTGCTGAACGAATTCAGGGCAGCCAACTGTGGTTGGTTAAAGGTGCCCGGCACTGGATTCACCGGGCTCGGCACGCAGACTTGTTTATGGCCCGGGCCCTGGCCTTTTTTGCCGATGCCCGGGCCCCGCATGCGCCGGACAACATGGTCGTTGACCTTGAAACAGAGGATCGAATGCAAAGGAAGGGCGTGTCATGAGTACTCTGAAGAGCCTGTTGGATAAGATCGTTCCGGCACTTTTATCCACATGGCAAGATGTGTATCCGATATTGTTGAAGGCCCTTTTGATCGTCCTTGGGGCGCTGATTTTCTGGAGCGTGTTTAACCGGGTTTTAAAAAAGGTCCAGAAGAACCTTCAGAAGTATGAATTCGTCCGGACCCATGTTGAGATATTCTTCCTGATCCGAAAGGCGGTGGGCTACACGCTGGTCTTGGTGTGCGGCATCTATCTGATGGACCTTTTCAGGATCCCGATTCTGGAAAACGTCTTCCTTGCGGTGCTGGTTATGCTGGTCGCCATGCCTGTGAAAGACTTTACCATGCTGGCGCTTAGGTATCTGGAAGACTTGGTGGCCAAGCGCACGGAAAGCAAGGTGGACGACATCGTCTTTGATTTGCTGAACAAGTTTGCCGGGGTCATCATCTATGTGGTGGCCGGGCTTCTGGCCCTGGATATGATCGGCGTCAATGTCGTGCCTTTTGTGGCGGGTGCCGGCGTGGCCGGTATTGCGGTAGGTTTTGCGGCCAAGGATACCCTGTCCAATCTGATTGCCGGAGTCTTGTTGATTATTGACCGTCCTTTTGAAGTCGGGGACCGTATCGAGGTATGGTCTGCGCCGAAAAACTCAGCCACATGGGGCGATGTGGTGGATATCGGCCTTCGGGCCACCAAGATCAAGACAACGGATAACATCATCATTATCATTCCCAACAATCAGATCATGACGCGCGATATCATCAATTATACAACGATTTCTGAAGACATTCGGGTTCGGATCCTGATCGGCGTTTCATACAAGACGGATCTTGAACAGGCGCGCCGTGTGATCCTGGAGGTGGCCAAGGAACCTCCGTGGGTGGCCGAAAAGCCGCCCCCTGTGGTGGTGGTCAAGGCCTTTGGGGAGTCATCTGTGGACCTGGAGCTTCGTGTATGGATCAAGGACGCACGAAAACGGATCCACACCATTTCTTACCTCACGGACAGGGTGAAAGCGGCCTTTGATAAAGAAGGTATTGAGATTCCCTTTCCGCAAAGAGACATCCATATCTTGAACGATCGTAACCCGGAGGAACCGGGAAAAAGTTTGGCACAATAATGGAAAAGTTCGTTACCGAACAGGCATGGAGGGCACAGAGGAAATCCCTCTTGATCCCCCTTTTTCAAAGGGGGAAAACAGGAAGCGGTCACAGTCCGGCTTTGCACAAGGCTTCGCCGGAGCAGGCCCGCACGGACAAGCACTGATGGATATTCAACCACTACCGGACAAGAGCAAGGAGGAGCCGTGAAGACATTGCCGCCCGATTCGGATATCGATCAAGACATACCCCTGGAAGAGGACCTGGCCCTGGATACCGGGGATGCCGATACGTTTTACAAAGAAGAGATGCGTGATCTTCAGCAAAATGCTGAACTTCAGAAACTGAGCCACCGCACGACGCTTCTTTTCATCTTGATTCCCTGTTTGCTTGCTGCGGTATTCGGGTTTGCGTACATGGACGTTCGAAACCGTCTCAACAGGATGCAAAGTGCGAGTACCGAAGAGGTTCGTCGGCTCTCCGCGGATTTGCAGAAGCGGGTTGCCACCCTTTCCGAGGACTTTAAAAAACTGGAAACGTCGATGGGCGAGCGGCTGTCCATACTCAAGGACGCATCTGTGGCCATGCAAGAGCGGGTCAAGGCCAACCAGCGCCGAATCAAGGCGCTCGGTGTCGCCAGTGTGGACAAGAAGGTCTTTGAAAAGGCGGCTGCGGATCGTTCAAAAGAACTCGCCGAGTTGAAGGCAAAGCTCGCCGAGCAACAGTCATCTGTGCAAGGGCTCTCTCAGAAATTGCTCAAGGAAATCGATGAAGAGGCCAATGTGATTACGGCCATGCAAAGTGACCTGCGGGAGCAGGCGGAACGCCTGGCAGCCAATTCGGCGGCCATTGAGGTCGTGCAGCAGAAGGTGCTCAAACTGGAACTTCGAACCAAGGCTTTGTCCGAACAAACCATTGATAAAGCAGATTGGGAGGCACTCAAAGAGAATGAGCACAAAAAGATGGCTGCCCTGGAGGCCAGAATAAAGGACCTGGACAACGAGGTGAGCTGGTTGGAGAAGAAGTTGAAGCTTACACGCGAAAGGCCGGCCAAGGCTTCTGAGAAATCACCACAGACCCCCGTTCAAAAAGAAACGAGCGTCTCGAAGTCCGGGACGGCCGGGGCGCCGGACCGCATTATTGAGCAGGAGATCAAGGACTAGAGCTGTGCCCGCTGATTGGGAACGAACCACACAGGCACGGAGGATACAAAGGAAATCCCCCTCACTCCCCCTTTTTCAAAGGGGGAAGATACGCGGTGGCCACAATTTGCAGGGTGGGCTGTGCCTGCCGATTAAGGCTAAAGGGCCGCTTTGCTTGCTGTCTGTGCCCAGAACCCCCTTACCCAAATCCACCGCAAAAAACGAAGATC
>JAFDGP010000354.1 GCA_019309245.1 Deltaproteobacteria bacterium
GGCCGACATGTCAAGACCCCGATAATCGGTCAGGACCACCGCCTTGACCGACGAAAATTTTTCATGTAGGGCCTCAACCAACGCTTCTTTTTCTGATCTTTTCAAAAGCTCTCGATCCCTCCTTTCATACATGCCGGGCCGCAAGCCGTCGCAAGCAAGCCGTGGCGGTCGTCGTCTTGTGATAAACCACCGAGGAAGACAAACGTCATGAGGTGTCGATTCTCGGCCATATGGATGTCACGTGGACCGTCTCGGCAGGCCCCGAAGATTTAAATACCCGGCATAAGGTATACCTGCGGTCTCAGACAGTTTTTTTATTCTTCACGCCGAGCACACAAAGGCCTGCACAGAGTCGCCCGACCCGCACCGAGGCATTATGTCGGTACCCGCGTGATATGTTCCGGTTTTTTTACCTCCGCAGAAAATACGAGGGGTGAAAATACACAATCACCTCAAGCCTACTTGAGAATTGTCTTAACGTAGGCAGGATCTATCTTGATCCCCGGCCCCATCGTTGCCGAAATAGAAATGCCCTTTAAGTAGGTCCCCTTACTGCTCGCCGGTTTCAGGCGCACGATGGTATCGAGAAAAGAAGCCAGATTTTCAAGCAGCTTCTCCACGCCGAAAGAAACCTTGCCCAGGGGGGCATGGACGATCCCGGCCCTTTCAACCCTGAAATCGATCTTCCCCGCTTTGAGTTCCTTGACGGCTTGGGCAACGTCAAAGGTCACCGTGCCGGTCTTGGCATTGGGCATAAGCCCCCTGGGCCCCAGGATCTTGCCGATGCGTCCTACGGCTCCCATCATGTCCGGAGTGGCCACAGCCTTATCAAAACCTAACCAGCCGCCTTTGATTTTCTCAATGAATTCATCATTGCCCACGAAATCCGCCCCGGCCTCGCTGGCCTCTTTCTCCTTTTCGCCTTTGGCGAAAACCAGGACCTTGACCTCCTTGCCGGTCCCATTGGGCAACATGACGGAGCCTCGCACCATTTGGTCTGCATGCCTTGGGTCTACTCCGAGTCGGACCGCTATGTCCACGGTTTCATCAAACTTGGCATAGGATGTATCCACAGCCATCTTCAACGCCTCTTCAATGTTGTAGGCCCTGGTTCGATTAATCCCCTGTGACGCCGCTGCATATTTTTTCCCACGTTTTCCCATAGTGTTTCCTCAGATCCTTCTTGCCGCTAAACCACTTCAATCCCCATGCTTCGGGCCGTGCCCTCAATGATCTTGCATGCATTGTCGAGATCATTGGCATTCAAGTCTACCATCTTCGTCTTGGCGATTTCTTCCACCTGAGAGCGGGTAACCTTGCCGACCTTTTCCCGCTTCGGATCCCCGGCACCCTTGGCAATCTTGGCTGCTTTTTTCAACAAAACGGCCGCCGGAGGCGTCTTGGTGATAAACGAAAACGACCGATCCTGATAAACCGTAATCACAACCGGTATAATCATCCCTTCCTGGCCGGCGGTCTTGGCATTAAAGGCCTTGCAGAACTCCATGATATTCACCCCATGTTGCCCCAGAGCCGGACCAATCGGCGGGGAGGGATTGGCCTGTCCCGCCGCAACCTGCAATTTGATCAACCCCATCACTTTTTTTGCCATATCAATGTGCTCCTGAAACGATTTTTTACCCGAACACCAATGCCCTTCAGTTTTTTCAATTCTTGGACGGGCACAAGCTGGTTTTCATCCACATGATAGTCCCCGCGATGTAGGCACTAAAAGCTCAAATGCGGCCCGCCTCTCGTGCCTTGAGCTTTGAGCCTGGGGGCTTTCAGCTTGTTGTTACACTTTTGTAACCTGAACGAATTCCAGTTCCACCGGTGTGGGACGCCCAAAGATACTCACAAGCACCCGGACCTTTCCTTTTTCCGGTTTGACCTCCTCCACTGTGCCGGTAAAATTGGTAAAAGGCCCGTCAATGACCCGAACATCATCACCCGTCTCAAAGAGGTATTTGGGTTGAGGCTTTTCCTTGCCCGCCTCCACCTGATTCATGATCCGTTCAGCTTCCTCATCACTCAAAGGAGAGGGGGTGTCTCGACCACCCAGAAAGCCGGTCACCTTGGGCGTATCTTTAACCGTGTGCCATGTTTGTTCGTCCAGCTCCATCTGGACCAAGATATACCCCGGGTAGAACTTCCTGGACGAGGTTTTGCGTTTGCCCTTGACCAGCTCCACGACCTGCTCCGTGGGGATCAGGATCTCCCCGAACTTGTCCTTCTGGCCCGAAGAGGCGATCGCTTCTTCCAACGATGCCTTGACCTTGTTTTCATATCCAGAATAGGTGTGAACCACATACCATTTTAAAGCCACCGTTCTGTCCCCACCTTACATCACCGACCAGCGGAGGGAAAAAATTCTCCCGGCGGTTGCCGATGATTTTGAATTCGTGCATCATCACCCGGCTCATCGGGATGCATGATGCATGCGTTCAGTGTAGTATGACCCGAATCAACGAAGACAGGCCGACATCGACCAACCCCAAAAATGCAGAAACAATCATCACCAGTATGATCACGACCACTGTGGAGGCCATGGCCTCTTTCTTGGACGGCCAGGTGACCTTCTTCAATTCGATCTTCACTTCCCGAAGAAACTGTGCCGTCTTGGCCCAAATCTGGATTTCGCTCCTGCGGCCCGTTGGTTTGATAGGTCTGGGCATCTCTTTTTTCGGTGTCACCGGCCTGGGGGCAGGAACACTCCCTTGCCGTGCCGGGCCCTCGAGCTT
>JAFDGP010000355.1 GCA_019309245.1 Deltaproteobacteria bacterium
GGGTTCCCCAGAGCCATCGCCGTGGCCGTACGGTTGCCGACGGCCGTGTTTGAGACGATCTCTGATGAACCGACCCCGATCTATGCAGCCGTCTATCAAACCGCCAACCGGATGCTGGATGACATTGCATTTCGCGTCGCCCGGGACCTTCAACACGAAGGTTTCAACAGCCTGCCGATCCCGGCCTCCCAAGTCCTGGACCGGACGCGCTGGCGGGGTGCCATCAGCCATAAGGCAGTCGCCAGGATGGCCGGACTGGGCTGGCAGGGAAAAAATCTGCTGCTCATAACTCCGGCCTTCGGACCGCGGGTGCGCCTTGTCACCATCCTTACAGATGCTCCGCTGGCGCCCGACGGGCCGATCAAAAACCGGTGCGGAAATTGCATGCTTTGTCGCGATGCGTGTCCTGTTGAAGCCATCAAAGGCATCGGCACGCAGGATCATTTTACCAATAGAAACGAGGCCCTTCATTTTTCCAGATGCGTGGAAAACCTGACGGGGCGGTTTGCCAAGCTCCCTGAAATCGGGGCCCCTATTTGCGGCATCTGCATCCGCGTTTGTCCGTTCGGACGCAAATCTTCTCAGGGGCTGACCGGCTCGTCCCAAACATGTTAGCGATGCCTATGTCCGGCTTTGATCGCCAGGATGACAAGACCATCAGGCCGTGGTGTAAATGGCAATGGAGCCCAATCACCGGTTGTCGACATGATTGCAGCTACTGCGCTCCTCTGGAAAAGGTTCGCAAGCTCTATTCCAGGACCAAAGACCACGCATACGCCTCTTTCGAGCCCCGTCTGTGGCCGGAGCGTTTTGACGCCCCTTACCAAACGGCCATTCCTGAATCATCAGTATCCGGGAGCAGAAATGTGTTGCTGGGTACAATGGGAGATATCTTCGGAGACTGGGTCGACAAGGAGCATATCGAAGCAGTGCTCGATATCGTCAGAGAAACCCCACAGTGGAACTATATCCTGGTAACCAAATACCCGAAGCGTTACCTGGAATTCACCCTCTCCGAAAACTGCTGGGCGGGAATTAAGGTCGACAAACAGCACGAGGTCAAGCCGGCGCTGGAATGTCTGTCCCGCGTGAGGGCCCCGGTGAGATTTGTGCTGTGCGACCCCATGGTGGTGTGGCTCTCTTTTCCATCCTTTGAATCGGTCGACTGGCTCGTGATCGGGGCCAAGCCGAAGACGAAGGACAGGCCGGGTTTTGACCCTCCAAAGATCTGGGTCTCCAGCCTGGCCAAACAGGCGTGGGCGTCGGGCTGCAAGGTCTTTGTCAAGCACCTTAAGGACCCACGTTACCGATCTTATCCGGGTGACGGAAAATCCGTGGGAGAGGAAAAATTGTCATGACAGAGGCAATGTGTCTCCGGGAAAACCTCCGAGAGCCTTCGTGCCTTGTCATGGTTATAACGCCTTGATCCCTGGGCCGGGATAGGGCATCTTGGACAAGAACGACACAGGGAGACAATGTAGTATGGCAAAAAAGTCGCAACAGAGCGTCCAGACCTTCCTGGGACCGCGCACGACTCTTGAGGGGACACTTACCTTCAAGGGAACCGTGCGTTTGGACGGTCACTTTTCCGGCACGATTATCAGCAAAAACGGCACGATTGTTATCGGAAAGACCGGGGTTATTCACGCCGATATCTCGGTACAAAAGGCCACGATAAGCGGGGAAGTGCGCGGAAACATCAATGCTGTAGATCGGATTGAATTGCGCCCTCCGGCGCGGGTGTACGGAGACTTGAATGCTCCGGTCGTCCTGATTGATGAAGGCGTGGTCTTTGACGGCAAGTGCAGCGCCACCCCCAGGCAGACCCAATCCTAAGAGCATCTACGGCATGGCCGACTCTTGGACCATGAGGGTAAAAAAGCAACATTTGGAGGGATGGATATGACACCGCACGCAATCACGCGTCTTATCCTTGTGCTTTTGTTCGGCTTTGTGGCTGGCGGACCTATAACGGGAGGCCCTGCTTGCGCCGAGACGCGGTACGTGACCGACATGCTGATCCTGACCGTCCGCGAAGGGCCGGGTCATGAATACAAGGTAATGACGACGTTGAGGTCGAATATGGCCGTTGAGGTGTTGGAAGAACAGGAAAAGTATTTGAAAGTGCGGACCGAAAACGGCCTGGAGGGCTGGGTGGCAAAACAGTACATCACCACCGAAACTCCGAAGCCAACCATTATCGCCGGCCTCAACGATACGATAGGCCAACTCAGAGCGCGGGTGGAAGCGCTCGAACAGGCAAGCGCTTCGGCCGCGGGCCAAATCGCAGCGGAAAAACAAAACTGTATAAAGCGGGTTAAAGACCTTGAAAAAGATCTCAAGAAGTGGCAAAAAGAAACCGCCGCCGTCAAAGCCGAGCTCAATGACATCACCCGAAAGCACAAGAATCTGCTTGCAGCATCCCAAAACGTGGCCGCCGTGGTCGCCGAGCGTGACACGCTTAGAGCCGCCAACACCGAGTTGAAAGCGGCGAATCAGAATCTCAAATCGACAGTTGAGCGTTTGAAGCAGGACAACGATCGGCTCGTGCACAAGGAAATTCTCAAGTGGTTTCTGGCAGGAAGCGCGGTCTTCTTCGTTGGGATGATCATCGGCAAGGCATCCCGGAAAAAACGTCCCTATTAGGTAAGGGACAAGCGAGACAAAGGTCGTCACGGACGGGCACCCGCATGCCATCAGTCCACTTCATTTGCCGGTATATGCCGGCTGCTGGGGCTCC
>JAFDGP010000033.1 GCA_019309245.1 Deltaproteobacteria bacterium
GGTGGACCGGATCAGTTTGAGATTGCCCCGATCAGCGGCAAGGGTCAGGTATACCCTGGCAACCTCGGACACCACGGCAATCTGCGCGCTGCGGCGGGCCTGTTCCGTAGCCAGGTATTCCTGCAGCGCCCGACCTTTCAGACTGCGGATAAGGCCGAAAAAATCGATTTCCCAGGAACTGATGCCCAGATCGACACGGTATTGCTTCAGGGTCAGCGCTTCCCCGAAACCATAGATATCGGGCAGACGTTGTTTGCTCCCGCTGCCCACAGCACTGACCTTGGGAAACAGTTGCGCCCTCTGGACGCCGTAGAGGGCACGCGCCTTCTCCACATTCAGGGCGGCGAGCCGCAGATCCCGGTTGTTGTTCAAGGCCATCTCAATGAGCTTTTGCAGCCGTGCATCGGTGAAAAATTCCTGCCAGCTCAGCTCCGGGACAGTCGGCGCTCCTGGTATCGCTTGGCCGTTCTTGTAGGCTTCACCCTGTGGCCACTTGTCTGGGATCGGCGCTTTGGGCTGTTTGTATTTCGGAGCCAGGGAGCAGCCGCTCATGAAAACGAATACTCCCAGTGCGAGTAATATTTGCCTGCTCATGTTAGTGCACCTCCTGGGGCCCGGTGGCGTCGATATGCTGCTCAGAGGCTGGCTCTGTTTTTTTCCTTTTAAACAGGCGCGAGACAAGAACAAAGAACATCGGGATAAAAATGAGATCGATGAAGGTGGCGGAGAGCATACCACCGCAAACAGCCGTGCCAATGGCATTCATTGCGCCGGCGCCGGCGCCGGTGGCGATGGCCAGCGGCAGGACCCCGAAAAAGAAAGCCAGGGAGGTCATGATAACCGGTCGGAACCGCGTTTTAGCGGCGCCAAGCGTTGCATCGACGAGGCTTTCTCCATGTCCCATCCGTTCTTTTATAAATTGAATGATCAGGATGGCATTTTTTGTCGAAAGGCCAAGGGTGGTAAGAAATCCGATCTGGAAGTAGACATCGTTTGGCAGGCCCCGTAGTGAAGTAGCCAGTATCGCGCCGAACACACCCAGCGGCAGCATCAACAGGTTGACAAAAGGGATGGTCCAGCTTTCATAAAGGGCCGCCACACAAAGAAAGATCACGAAAATGGAAAAGGCGTAGAGGATAGGCCCTTGAGCCGTTGCCATCCGTTCCTGGTAAGAAAGCCCGGTCCAGTCAAAGCCGATCCCTTGGGGTAGCTTGGCTGCGATCTCTTCCATGGCGGCCATTGCCTCACCGGTGCTGTGACCCGGCGCCGGTTCGCCCCAGATGTTGATGGACGGAAAAGCGTTGTAACGCTCCAGCTTGGGCGAGCCCTGCGCCCAGCGCCCGGTGGCAAAGGAAGAGAAGGGAACCATCTTGCCCACGCTGTTGCGTACGTAGAGTTTTTCCAGATCCTTTGGCAGCATGCGATAGGGGGCATCCACCTGGATATAGACCTTTTTGACCCGGCCGGCCTGGATGAAGTCGTTGACATAGGCACTGCCGAAGGCCGCCGCGATGGTGTTGTGGATGGAGGTAATGGGAACCCCCAGGGCGCCGGCCTTGTCCCAGTCCACGTCGATGTGGTATTCGGGCACATCTTCCATGCCGTTGGGCCTGACCCTGATCAATCTCGGATCCTGTGCAGCCATGCCAAGGAGCTGGTTGCGGGCCGCCATCAGATTTGTATGGCCCAGACCCCCGCGGTCCTGCAACTGAAAATCAAACCCGGTGGCCATTCCCAGTTCGATAACCGGCGGCGGCGGGAAGGCAAAGACCATGGCCTCCTTTATCCGGGAAAAAGCCCCCATGGCTCGGCCGGCGATGGCCTTGACCTTCAGGTCCGCCCGCTGGCGCAGCTTCCAGTCCCTGAGTTTGGCAAATCCCAGGGCCATGTTCTGTCCCTGACCGCCAAAACTGATACCGGCCACTGACATGAAGGATTCCACCCCGTCTTTCTCATGCTCCAGAAAATAGTCCCTGACCCCGTTTATGACCTTTTCCGTCTGCTCCAGAGTCGAACCCGACGGCAGCATGGCCTGGACCAGCAGGATCCCCTGGTCCTCATCCGGGATATAGGATGTGGGCATCCGATGAAATAAGAATCCTACCGCCCCTACGATCAAGATATAGATCGACAGGTAACGCACTGTCCTTGAAAAAGAGCGGCCGACGATGCCCACATAAAAACTTCTGACCCGTATGAAGTACCGATCAAACCACCTGAAAAAGGGGCGCAGGAAAAAGACGGCATTGTCTGAAGGATGATGCCCGGCCGGTATCGGTTTAAGGAACGACGCGCAGAGGACCGGGGTCAGGATCAGGGCCACCAGCACCGAAAGGAGCATGGAAGCGATGATGGTGACGGAGAATTGGCGGTAGAGAACCCCGGTGGAGCCCTGAAAGAAGGCCATGGGGCCTAAGACCGCCGAGAGCACCAGCCCGATGCCGATCAGGGCGCTGGTGATTTCGTCCATGGACTTGGCCGTGGCCTCCCTGGGAGAAAGCCCCTCCTCGGCCATGATCCGCTCCACGTTCTCCACCACCACGATGGCGTCGTCCACCAGAAGGCCGATGGCCAGCACCATGGCGAACATGGTCAGCATGTTGATGGAGAACCCGAAAGCCGCAAGAACAGCAAAGGTCCCCAACAGCACCACCGGCACCGCGATGGTCGGAATCAGGGTAGCCCGGATGTTGCCCATAAAAAGATACATGATCACAAAGACCAGCAGGATTGCCTCAAAGAGGGTCTTGACCACCTCGTCGATGGCCACCACGGTAAAGGGCGTGGTGTCGTAGGGATAAATTACCTTCATGCCGGGGGGAAAATACCGGCTCATCTCTTTGAGTTTTGCCTTGACGGCATTGGCCGTATCCAGCGCATTGGCGCCGGCGGCCTGACGGATGGCCATGGCTGCAGAGGGTTTGCCGTTGTGATTGGCAACGACATCGTAACGCTCGGTCCCCAGTTCCGTTCGTCCGATGTCCTTTATCCGGACCACCGAACCGTCCGGATTGGTGCGAATGGGGATGGCGGCGAATTCTTCCGGGGTCTTGAGCAGGTGCTGGACGATGATGGCAGTATTCAGGCGCTGGCCTTCACTGGCCGGCGCTCCCCCGAACTGACCGGCGGAAACCTCCACATTGTAGGCCTTGAGCGCCCTGATGACATCTTCCATGGTCAGGTGGTAACTGGTCAGCTTGTCGGGATTGACCCAGACCCGCATGGCATACTGGGTTCCGAAATTCTCGACTTCACCCACACCCGGCACCCGGGACAGGATCTTCTCCAGGTTGGATTGGGCATAGTCCCTCAAGTCGTATCCGTCCATGCTGCCGTCTGCGGAGATCAGGCCCACGATCATCAGGTAGTTCCGGGTTGATTTACTGACCTTGACCCCCTGGCGCTGCACCACGTCGGGCAGGCTGGCCATGGCGAGCTGGAGCTTGTTCTGGACCTTGGCCCAGGCGAGATCCGGATCGGTTCCGGGGGCAAAGGTCAACTCGACCCGGGACGCGCCGGACGAAGAGCTGGTGCCGGAGAGGTACAGCATCTTATCCAAACCGGTCATCTTCTGCTCGATGATCTGGGTCACGGTATTTTCAACGGTTTCCGCCGAGGCCCCGGGGAAAAAGGCATCGATGGCGATGGCGGGTGGTGCGATGGGCGGATTCTGCGAGACAGGCATCTTGTAGATGGCCAGTCCGCCGACGGTCATTATGATGATGGCAATGACCCAGGCAAAAACCGGACGGTCCAGAAAGAATCTTGATAACATCAGGCACCTCCGTCCTTGCTCTTTTGCGGCCGTGCCTCAGGTCCGGCCCCGGGTCCTCGCCTGGTTTTTGTTTCATTAAAAGGGACAGCCTTGACAACCGCACCGGGCCGAACCCTTTGCATCCCTTCGACGATCACCCGATCCCCCGGGGCAAGACCTGCCGAGACGAGCCATTTATCGCCCATGGCCCGGTCGAGGGTGAGCATCCGCTGCCCGACCTTGCCTTGGTTGTTCACGATCAGTGCGAAGGGATTTCCCTTGCGGTCTCGGGCAACCCCCTGCTGGGGAACAAGGATGGCCTGTTCCTTGACGCCCTCTTTAATAACCGCCCGGACGAACATGCCCGGTAAGAGAACGCTTTCCGGATTTGGAAAGACAACCCGCAGGATGACAGATCCTGTCGTGGGATCTACCGTGACGTCGCTGAATTGCAGTGTCCCTTCCTCTGGATATGCAGTATCGTCTTCCAGGATGAGCTTGACCTTGTTTTGATTCGTTCCATCACGATTGAGACGGCCCTGTTCCAGGTGGCGCTTCAGACGCAGCAATTCGGTGGTGGATTGGGGCACATCCACGTAAATGGGATCCAGTTGTTGAATGGTTGCCAGGGCCAAGGGTTGATATGCCGTAACAATGGCGCCATCTGTCACGTTTGATCTGCCGATGCGGCCGGAGATAGGTGCGGCGACACGGCAGTATCCCAGATTGATACGAGCCGTCTCCACCTGCGCTTTCCAGTATTCAATCTCGGCCTGGGCCTGTTTCAGGGCGGCAGCCGCGTCGTCGTAGTCCTGCTGGCTGACCGCTTTGTCGGCCAGCAATTCCTTGTAACGCTCCGCTCTCGACCTGATCGCGGGCAGATTCGCTTCAGCCCGACCCAGGGCGGCCCTTGCATTGTCGAGCGCCGCCTGAAACGGCGCCGGGTCAATTTGATAGAGGATCTGGCCAGCCTTGACATCAGATCCTTCCTCAAACAGGCGCTTCAGAATCAGGCCGCTGACCTGGGGCCGGATCTCCGCGACCCGGAAGGCAGCCGTGCGGCCCGGCAGTTCAGTGGTCAGCATGATTTTTTGGGTTTGGACCGTCACCGTAGACACTTCAGGAACAGGGCGCGGCGGCGGGGCTTGCTGGCGGCGGTCGCAACCTACTGTCAAGAAGCAGGATATCAAGGCTGTCGCCATTAGGGTTATAGAAACCATCTGATTGAAAAGTCGCATATGCGTATTTTCCCCTTCCTATTGACAAATTAAAAAATTTATCTCAAACTGCTATTTAAAATACCTATTTTAGTTGACGAAGATAATTATGTCAAACTATAATTTTATATCACTGCTGTCCAATCAAAAAATTGGAAAATCTCGTAACATGCTGAGAATCGGCCAAATATTGACAAAATGGTTTGGGATCGATTTGAAATTGGGTTAGGGCTTTTGGTACTCCTATCGGTGTTTTCAAAAGAACATCGAAAGGAGACACTCAGTGCACCAAGGTCAAACCGTATTCTCCCAGATCATGGATTTTCTGCCAATCAAGAAGTTTCGCCAGTGTGTTGACCGTTATAGGGGTAATTTCCGTGTACATTCTTTTACATACTATGATCAATTTCTGTGTATGGCTTTTGCCCAGCTCACGTACCGCGAGAGCCTCCGGGACATTGAGTGCTGTCTGCGTGCGATGAGAGCAAAGCTTTATCATATGGGCATCCGGGGTAAGGTCTTGCGCTCTACCATAGCCTATGCCAATGAAAATCGGGACTGGCGGATATATTGTGATTTTGCTCAAATTCTTATCGACCAGGCCCGTCAGCTATATGCCGACGATGATTTCGGCCTTGAGCTTAAAGAAACGGTCTACGCTCTGGATGCTACGATTATTGACTCTTTTGGTAGCAACTATGCTGCACCATCAAAGTTCAGGAGGAATCCCGTGACCAAACGAGAAGACGGCAAAGAAACCCGACGGCGGCTGTTGAGCGCTGCCTGCGAAGTGTTCGCCCAAAAAGGGTACCGTGATGCCAAGGTGGCGGATATATGCAAACTTGCTGGCGCTAACGTGGCCTCCGTGAATTATTATTTCAGAGACAAAGCCAGCCTTTATGCTGAGACTTGGCGACACGCCTTTCAACAATTTAAAGAACCAGCATTCTCGGAGTTGGTGGACGGTTCACCGCAAGAGCGATTGCAGGTGTATGTCCAAACCCTCATGAAAAATTTTACCATGAAGGGGGAGTTAGGACATTTCAGCCGCCTCTACCTGATGGAACTGGTCAATCCTACTGGGTTAATCCAGGATGCCTGGCATGAATTGATCGATCCCCGGAGGCGGAAGCTACACGAGATTATCCGCGAGATAATAGGTCAAAAAGCGGATGATCAAAGCGTGCTATTTTGCGAATTAAGTATTATCAACCAGTGCCGCGTCCTTTTGACCATCAAACACAACGATTTGGAATACCTTTTGAATGAAACTCTCGACCCTGAGCTAATCAAGCGCTTGGCTGAGCATATCGCTGCCTTTTCCCTGGCAGGGATCAAGGCGGTTGGCAAACGCAAGACATAATCCTGTCGAAGTACGAAAGACGAGGAAAAGCTCATTCATCCACGGGTAAACCCTTTGTTCTGTCTTCGGCCGCATAAATTGTGATGTTGCTGATGAGCTATCTGCAAATTTGAAAAATTTCAGACGTTACGTGCTTGCTGCTTCTAACGCAAAATTTTGAAATAAACTTCTTGGCAAGGCATTAGTGTTTGACGGATTTGACTTTGTTGGTGCCTTGGGGGATAAAATGGATAAGACATTCGAAGCAATAATCCGATTCATCGAGGAAGAAGTGCCTTTTGACAAGTATCTCGGTATCAAGGTTGAGGAATTGAGGGAAGGATTTGCAAGGCTCTTTTTGCCATTCCGAGAAGAATTTATAGGGGATAAACGCCGTCCGGCTCTTCACGGTGGCCTAATCTCTGCCCTTATCGATACTTGCGGTGGTACGGCAGCATGGACGCATTGTACCAAAGATGATCGGATTTCCACGGTAGATATAAGGGTTGACTACTTAAGACCCGGACCAGATGATGACATTATTGCAGAAGCGATCGTTCAGCGCACAGGCAACCGTGTGAGCGTTGTTCACACCAGAGTCTACGCTGCAAGTGACAAAAAAACAGTTATTGCGGAAGGTCGAAGTGTGTACAACATAAGACGTGTTGATTCGTGATGGGCTTTGCGCATTTTGATAACGAAGATCACCACAATGACGGTTAAATATTGCTTTTGAGGACTGTCGGCCATGTTGTTTATGCAACATTAGGTTAAGATGCGAGGCGATGGGCGCGCCGACGTACTTGTGTACTTCAAACGCCCACCAACAAAGCAGATGCGGTAAAATCGGCATCTCCGAAGGGCCAAGAAAACGAAGACAAAAATGGATTTGCCTACGCCCAAGCCGGGTGAAAGGTTTCAACTGGCACTTTTCGGTTAACACACTGCAATCGCGTAAAAAGGATCCCATTGCTGGCAAATAATGGACTTGTAACGGTTTCTGGCTTGTCTTGGCATGAATGGTCCAATACCATCGGAACGCCGCCTTGTCAGGTTGGTTACTTACTTACGGACGTCCCGGGAATCCCGGTCGACAAATGTGTTGCAAGGTGGGCTGTCCGTGGGCTATGAACTTGAGGTGGGCTAGACAGGGTCTTTCATGGATCGGGTTCTGTCGGGCCGAAACATGTCCGCCGGACAATGGACGTCGTAAGCAAGGGCGCATAACCGGCTGCACAAGGATCCCTGCAACCTCGCGAGCATTTTCATGACATGACCATCGGAAAACTGGCAAAACGGGCCGGGGTCCACGTTGAGACCGTGCGCTATTATGAGCGCCGCGGGCTGATGCCCAAGCCGAACAGACGTTTGAGCGGTTACCGGCAGTACACGGACAAGGACCTGGAACGCCTGCTGTTTATTCGTGAGGCGAAGAACCTGGGGTTTTCACTGGACGAGGTTTCTCAGCTGCTTTCTTTGCGGGTGGATCCAGTGACCAACTGCCGGGATGTCAAACGCCTTGCCCAGGCGAAAATCGAAGAAATCGAGACAAAAATAGCGGCCTTTCAAAAAATCAAAGAGGCCCTGACCGGGCTCGTGCTTTCCTGCGAGTCCGGCCCGCCCAACAGCGAGTGTCCGATCCTGGAGGCCCTTGAGCCGAAGCGCTTCGGCAAGATCCGTTCATGAGAAAGCGGGGAACAGACGTGCTGGGAATCGAAGCGGGTCCTTCATGGTGGTGCGGGGTTAGGGTTTGTGCCTCCATTTCCCAAATCCACCACAACGGGTCAAGAAAGCCCAAATCCACCGGTTGCCGAGTTTGCCGGAGATGCGAGGCGATGGGCGCGCCGACGTACTTGTGTACTTCAAGCGCCCACCAACAAAGCAGCTCCGGTAAAATCGGCAGCCCCGAAGGGCCAAAAAAACGAAGATAAAAATGGGGCTGCCTACGCTCAAGCCAGGGGAAACGTTTCAACGAGCACTTTTCTGTTAACGCACAGCAATTACGTGAAAAGGATCCCATCTTCGTTTTTTTGGCGGTGGATTTGGGAAAGGGGGAGCGGCCATGTCAGAGCATCCAAGAGGCGCCATTTTGCAGCGAGACAAACAGACATACGCAATCGTTCCAAGAAGTCCGGTTGGCTTGGTCAAGCCGGAACAGCTGGAGAACCTGGTTAAAGTCGTGCGCAAGTACGACATACCGATCATCAAGATTACCTCTGGCCAACGTTTTGCTCTGGTTGGAATCAAGGAAGAGGATATTGAGAGTATCTGGAAGGACCTTGGAATGGATGTGGGCAGGGCCACAGAGCTTTGTCTTCACTACGTCCAGGCCTGCCCTGGGACGGCCGTGTGCAAGTATGGGGTTCAGGACTCACTCGGGCTCGGGATGGAGATAGAGGAGTTTTTCTCGGGCATGGAGCTTCCTGCAAAGGTGAAAATCGGGGTTTCCGGCTGTCCCTTCTGCTGCGCGGAAAGTTTTGTTCGAGATATCGGTCTATTCGGGAAAAAAGACGGTTGGACGTTCATTGTCGGGGGCAGTTCCGCGCGTCGGCCACGAATCGGAGACGTGATTGCGGAAGGATTGTCTAAACAGGAAGTGACCGATTTGGCCAAAAAGGCTCTGGACTATTATGGAAAGAATGGAAAAAAACGGGAACGGATGGCCAGGTTCGTGGATAGAATAGGGATCGAAAACGTCAAGGCCGCGATCCTGTAACGCTCCATCTCCATTGGTTCGACCTTGATCGCCGTCACCCGACATATCGCGATTGATGAAAAGGCCCTGTTTTTTGTTTTCGTCAAAGCCTCGGGGCCGGGGGGGCAGAACGTGAACAAGGTGGCCACAGCCGTTCAGCTCCGGTTTGACGTGGATGGTTGTCGGACACTGGCCGACCCTGTTCGGCATCGCCTAAAGATGCTCGCCGGGACAAAGCTTACCCGGCGGGGGATCCTGGTCATCGAGGCGAAACGTTTCCGCACTCAGGAACGCAACCGGCAAGACGCACTCGACCGGCTGATTGCCTTGATCCGCAGGGCCGCTCAACCGGTAAGGCCCCGGAAAAAGACCGCGCCGACCCCGGCATCCAAAGAACGCAAGCTCGCCGCAAAACGCCGCCGCAGCCGCATTAAGGCGCTGCGGGGCAGGGTCAATGTTATAGAAGACCAGTAATGGGTTCCTGTTCTCAACTTCCGCCCTGTTTTTTTTCAACATAGAAAGACTGTTCCTGAGGGCTCCCCAAATCCACCGCCAAGAAAACGAAGGGTGGACTATTTTTCGTGATAATTTTTTCTTGTCCGGGCTGGCTCGTGAAATTCGGCATTTGGATTCAAGCAGGGTGGTTGTGAATCGGTGCACGATTTTCGGGCTCTTCTGATGAGAATAGGTTAGAGGGTTTTCGGTGTGCTTTGGGTGAATGAGGCGGTGTGCGATTGCTGCCGGCCGGTGCACGGGTCGTTGGAAAGTTGGGCGGTTTCAGTGACCGGCCGTATCCGGGGAAACCTGCGCGGACCTTAGGAAAAAGGCATCTGTCTTCCTGACTGAGGTGGAGCATGGCGAAAGTATTGTGCTCTTACGACGTGGAAAGCCTATTGCTGAAATAATTCCCTTCTCCGACAGGGCACGGCAAACGCCATCTTGGAAACGGCCTGGCATTCGTTTGCAAATTCAAGGGAGCGATCTTTCATCAGCCATTTTGGAAGAACGCGAGTCTGAATTATGAAGCTTTTTGTCGATTCATCCGCTTTTGCCAAAAGATATGTCTTTGAAGACGGCAGCGAAATTGTAGATGACCTTTTCTCGTTATCCATATGCGGATATTTTGCAATGCCAGTTCGTAAAAGTCAGGATTTCTTTTCGAGGACCGGCTCCAAAGACAACAGATGGGGCGTCCAAAAAGGGGCGAGACCATCAGTACGTCATTGCCTGCTTGTCGTTGTGCTTAAATTCCAGAGGATTGACATTTCGTTGGAAATTTCTTACCATAACGCCATCGATCAATAAAAAGGGGCTCGTGATGCAAACGACTATATCGAGCAAATATCAGGTGGTAATCCCAAAGGCGGTCAGAGAACGCCTTAACCTGAAGCCGAAACAGAAAATGACGGTTATTGAGAAAGACAGGATGCTCGTCCTGATTCCTCACACGTCGCTCGAAGAGTTGAGGGGCATTGCCGCAGGTGCAGATACGGATAACTGCCGGGAAAAGACGGATCGCTTCTGATTGTAAAATCGTGACTTCAGACTCGGACCTGAAAGATCAAACCAACGTGACGTATATACAGAAATAATGGCCCATTTCCATTTTGAATCGCGGGCTTGTCAGCCGTTTTTAGCCAGCTTTTAATATTACCTCCAACCCGGCCTTTTCGGTTAACACGCTGCAGTCGTACCAAAAAGAACTCCATCGTTTTCTTGGCGGTGGATTTGGGGTAAACCCGGACGCACCGGAGGGATCTTTATGCGGCATCGTCGATACCTGCAAATAGCGGCGATTCTGTCGGCAGCCCTGCTGGGATGGGGGGTGTTGCCGAATGGGGCGGCCCGAAATGCCTGGGCCTCCAGGCCGCTGATCCTGACCATTATCCACGTCAATGACACCCACGCCCATCTTGCCCCAACACCGATCGCCCTGGTGATCGGCGGCGAGCGGGTTACCCTGGAAGCTGGCGGTTTTGCGCGTCTGGCCTCCAAGGTTGCGGCGGTGCGAAAAAGGGTTGTGCATCCCTTGTTGCTTCACGGAGGCGATGTCTTCCAGGGCACGCTCTATTTTGCCCGCTATGAAGGCCTGGCCGATCTTGCGCTGATGAACCTGATCGGGTTTGACGCCATGGCCGCGGGAAATCACGAGTTTGATAAAGGCCCGGCGGTGTTCGCGCGCTTCGTCAAGGGCGCTCGGTTTCCGGTGCTTGCCGCCAACGTGGATGCTTCCGGCAACCCCGCACTGGCCGGCTGCCTGCTCCCTTACGTGGTAAAATCCTTTGATGGGGAAAGGGTCGCCATTGTCGGGCTCGCACCGCCTGAGACCCCGTGGATTTCGGCCCCCGGCCGGGGCGTGACCTTTTCCGATCCCATGCGGGTTACAAAAGACGTGGTGAAAAGGCTTGAGGCCCAGGGGATCGACAAGATTATCGTGTTATCCCACTGCGGGTATGACCAGGATATCAAGATGGCCAAATCCATCAACGGCGTGGACATCATCGTAGGCGGACATTCGCATACCCTTCTGGGGGATTTTCATCAAATGGGCCTGACTTCCAGAGGGCCTTATCCGACCGGGGTGAAGACCCCTTCGGGTGCGCCCGTCTTTGTGGTACAGGCCTGGGAGTCGGCCAAGGTCGTCGGGGTGCTGCACGTAGGTTTTGACGACCATGGGGTGGTTACCGCCTGCCACGGGCACCCCGTGATCCTTTGCGGGAACACCTTTTGGACCAGGACCAGGGGCGGTGAAAAGGTTCCTGTGAGCCCGGGACGGCGCACCCGCCTCCTGGCGCTTGTCGATGCGGCTGCGGATATCGAGGTAACCGCGGAAGACAAAGACGCCCTGACGATTCTGGCCACCTATGACCAAGGCATTGAAGCCCTTCGGCGCGAGGTGATTGCAAGGGCGGCCCGGGACCTTGTGCACACGCGGATTCCGGGCCGGCGGGACCTGGATGCCGGAGATGTCGAGGTTCGGATCAGTGATGTCGCTCCCCTGGTGGCACAGGCCATGCTGTGGAAGGTTCGTGATGCGGGGTTTGCTGTTCAGATCTTTGTCCAGAATGCCGGGGGAATAAGATCCGGCATCGCAAAAGGACCGGTCAGTGCCGCTCAGGCCTATGAGGTGCTGCCCTTTGGCAACACGCTGTGGGTGATCCGGCTTTCCGGCAAGGCCGTCCGAACCACCCTGGAAAAGGCCGTATCCCGTGGCGGTGGGGCCTTTCCCTATGTGGCGGGCATGCGGTATCGAGCACGCAAGCAGGGGCGAAAAGGATTCCGCGTCACGGGAATCGAAGTGGAAGGAGAGCATGGAACCTGGATCCCGCTCAACGACCATGCGACTTATCTTCTGGCGACCAACGGTTATCTGGCCAAGGGCGGCAATGGGTACCGGGCATTCAAGCGCGTGCGTGCCTATCGCCAGGATACCGGTCTGGAGGACGCCGAGGCCTTCATCGAGTACGCCAGGCACATGAAGGTGCTTGACAGGCCGGAAGAAACCGGCGTGCTTCTCCACTGACAGGGCGATGGGGCTTTGAACGCAACTGAGCGCCCTCGAATCCGGGCTTTTCCAAAGAGCCCGGCTTTTTGTTTTCGGCGACGGACAGGGCCAAATCGTGTGGTCGGTTTTGACATTGAAATCAGCGGATCTTTGGACTATAAAAAATACTTGGCTGTGCTAGGCGGGGAGTTAGCGGTGCCCTGTCACCCGAAATCCGCTTACGCGGGGCTGAATTCCCTTTTTAGGGCTCAGGGTTTTGCGTCTCATGGGGGGTCCCCGGCCGGGCGCCACGCAACAGGAGGTTGCGAACCCCGTCAGGTCCGGGAGGAAGCAGCGGTAAGCGAACCGACCTGTGTCGTGGTCAGACTTCGGCCAACCTATGACAACCCGCGGGATCGTGGAACAGGGCTCGAGGAAGGGTGCACAGCCAAATTTACCCCAGCGTTCGGGGATATTCGCATCCAACCGTCCCCCCAGGACAATCCCCGGTAGAGGCGCCGGTGGCCAAACGGTATAACGATTTCAACGGCTATCTCAAAAGAGCCTTCGGTTGCAGGGTACAAAAGCTGACAATCGATGTCGGCTTTTCGTGCCCGAATCGGGATGGAACCCTGTCCTCCCTTGGGTGTTTGTTTTGTGACGGACGCGGGTCCGGCTCCGGGGCGCATCAACAGGGTCTGTCTGTTTCCGCACAGATCGCCCAAGGCAAGGCCAGGCTTGGCAAGCGCTATCACGCCAGAAAATTCATGGCGTATTTCCAGGCTTTTACAAATACCTATGCAGAGGTGCCGGTCCTTCGCAAGCGATATGACGAGGCCGTCTCAGATCCGGACGTGGTCGGGCTGGCAATCGGGACGAGGCCCGATTGTGTGGACGAAAAAAAACTGGACCTGATCGAAAGCTACGCCCGAACGCACATGGTTTGGATCGAATATGGGCTTCAGTCCATGCATGACAGGACCCTGACCGACATGAACCGGGGGCATACCTTCAAGGATTTTGTCCGTGCCGTGGAAATGACCCGGGGCCACGGGATCTTGGTCTGTGCCCATGTGATTATCGGCCTTCCGGGTGAATCTAAAAACGATGTCGTCCAGACCGCAGATGCCCTGGCGGCACTGGAGATTGACGGTGTCAAGATACACAGTCTTTACATCCAGGACGACACGCCTCTGGCTGAGCGATATCGATCCGGAAAGGTCCCGCTTCTGGATCGCGACACCTATGTGGACTGGGTGGTGGCGTTTCTGGAACACCTTCCCCAACGCACGGTCATACAACGCCTTACCGGAGATCCTCACCGGGATTTGCTGGTGGCTCCTGCATGGACCCTGGACAAATACGAGACGTTGAAGCGCATCGACACCGCCCTTGAGCGGCTCGGAACCGCGCAGGGAGCGATGGTGCGGGGGCGCCCAAATCCACCGCCAAAAAAACGAAGATCGAATTGTTTTTAACCGATTGCACCGTGTTCATCGATAAAGTCCCGGTTGAAACCCTTCACCTGGCTTGAGAACAGGCAGATCCATTTTTATCTTCGTTTTTCGGCCCTTCGGGGATGCCGATTTTACCGGATCTGCTTTGTTGGTGGGCGTTTGAAGTACCACAGTACGTCGGCACGCCCACCGCCTCGCATCTTAAGGCAAACTCGGCAACCGGTGGATCCGGGGGACGGGGCCGCCCTTGACAAAGTGCATGGGGGTTCTTATTTTCTCCAAGGAACTGCGTTTGCGTAAAATCCAGAAAGATCAAGTA
>JAFDGP010000356.1 GCA_019309245.1 Deltaproteobacteria bacterium
CACCCCCATAGCCCTGGTCAACCGAAGGCCCAATTCGATGTAGGTATCGGTGACTTTGAGGTTATACAATTCGTTGTAATAAAGCGATATCTGACATGCCAGCATGATGAGAAAGGCCTTGCCCAGGACCTGCCTTGACCACAAGGAGGCCTCCAGGGTCCCCATCCGAACAAAGGCGGCCATGAGGACAGCATTATAAATCAAGATCCCTTCGCCCAATACAAAGCACAAAGTGAGAATCGGCACATCCCTGTTGAAAATTTTGACGTTCATCGGCCTTGTGACGTGTGCGAAAGCCCGCGACTTTCATGCGTTCCCTTAGCCAACACAACCATGAGCACTGGCTCTGTTTGTTCAGTATTACGGACTCAGAAATGACTATTGGGAGTTACGCATCCTAATCAGGCTGTTTCCGGTAATATCGGTAATAATACTGGTAACCCTTAGGGGGTCTTTGGGTGGCATTGAAGACAATGCCCAAGATCTTTTCCGGGCCGATATTCTCGATAGCCTCTGCAATAAGGTCCCTCGGGGTTTTGCCGTAACGTACCACAAGCAATACCGCATCCACCATGGATGCCAGAAACGTGGTCTCAGCGCCGAACTGGGCCGGTGTGGCATCAAAGACGACAAACCGATCCTCATATCGCATTTTGAGTTCCCGGACCAGGGTTTTCATTTTATCCGAACTGAGCAGTTCCGAAGGATTAACCGGCGGCTTGCCCGAGGGCAACAGGGTCAGCTTTGGGATTGGGGTTTTCATTAAATACGGTTCTATTGTGTCACCGTGTTCCAGGTATTCACGAATGCCCTGGTCGGCATTAATGCCGAACATGGTAGCCATTGCGGGACGACGAAGGTCGCAATCCACCAGCAAGACATGTTCATTGATTCCCCGGGCAATGCTGGCCGCGAGATTCGCCGCCACTGTGGTCTTGCCATCCATGGGCTGTGGGCTGGTTACCATGATGCTTCGAGGCAGCGGCCCTGTCTTCTTGGCCAGGATCTTGGCCCGCAACATCCTGAAACATTCACCGGCCACGGAACGTGGCTCAATGAAGAGTTGAAATCGGGGGTCCAGGTTCAGGTCAGGAGATGAAGCGGCTTCCCCTTGAAGCGGACGAACAGGCTGTGTATCCAGCCGCAACGCATCAATGGCCTTCGGCTGGATATCCATGACCTTGTCAGCCTGTTGGCCCGCTGGTGGAGGCAACCCGGCCTGCCTTAACGTTGATTCAGATTTCCTAAGTGCCTCAAAAAACTTGCCCATAAGGAAAAAAGCTTTGAATTTTGACGGTCAGCAATTAGCCATCAGCTTTCAGCCATCGTGTACCTGGCATCTCATCCAAAAGGAATCGGGAAAACTCTCGGGTCCATCTTCCACAAAACAAAAAGCGCATAACATAACCCAGACGCCATGAAAACCAGAATGCCGATCGTGCCCAAACCTTTGGCCCGGCACCACCTGAGTTCAGTTTTTGTCTTGACCTCAGGGACCGAAATCAATACAGGTAGGCCAATCATACCTGCCAGCTCTTTGTCATCACAAAATGTTGGGTCCATGTACTCTCTTAAAAAGACCAATCCGAGGCCACATCCCATACCCAGTATCAAGCCCATGGCGAGGATCTTCATGATGTCTGGTTTATAAGGTTTTTCTGGCAGGTTGGCTGGTTCCAGGACCCGAAACTGTTCCCCTTTCTGGGTCTTTTCCAGGTTTTCTGCCAGCTCGGCCTGGAGCCTCTTTTCCAGGAGAGACTGGTAATTGGCGGTAGCCTCGTCATAGCCCCGCCGTAGATCCACAAACATCTGTTCAATCTTTGGCCCGTCCTCAATACGACGCCGATATTCTTCTACTTCCTTTTCGGTATTTTCCTTTTCCTTGCGCAATGCCAGGATCTCTTTGTTGATCAACTTGAGTTGGATTTTTAGGTCTTCCCGTTGGGCCAGAAGGACCCTGTCGCTGTCGCTCAGGTCTGACGCGCTGATCTGCGGGGAGGGGGTGTCTGCCTGAACGGCGTTTTCTTGCTCTTTTTCACGTTTTTTGATGGTCGCCGCCAGGCGAATCACATCAGGGTGCTTCTCGCTGTAACGGGTCTCGAGATTTTCCAGTTGTCGCCGGAGTTCGGAAAGGCTTAATTCCGCGGAATTCTCAACCGCGGCACCGGCTTGAGCCCCCTGGGCCTGGCTGCCCGGCTGCAGGGTTTCCATCCTGGCCAGCTGTCCCTGCAGCAGCACCTTTCTATCCTCTGTCTGCTGAAGATTCGCATTCAAGGAATCCAGTTGCTGTTGCAGCTGGGCCAGGATGCGGTGGTTGTTTTCCATTTGCTCGGGGAGCAATCCCATGTTTTCTTCTTTGAACTTTCGGACCAGCTCTTCTTTTTCCCTCAGGACGTTTTTCATCCTTTCAAGTTCCCTCTCCAGGAATTCAGACGTTCCGGCTGCCTGTCGTTCCCGAAGTCGCAGGTTGTCTTCGATAAACAGATTGGCGATCGCAGCTGTGACATCCCGGACTTTGGCAGGGTCTTCTCCGTCGAACGAGACCTCAAAAGAGGCGGGCGCCTGATTTCGGCCCCGGACCTCTTTGACCTCGACTTCGATGTGTTCTTTCATGGTCTTGATGGCGTCAGACAGGGTGGCCTTGGCCCGGATCTTTTCGTAAAGCCCATATTTTTCAATAATTTCCTGGAGCCTTGGTCGGCTCATAATTTGTTCTTTCAAGGTGTTAAGCCT
>JAFDGP010000357.1 GCA_019309245.1 Deltaproteobacteria bacterium
TGTGAAAAGTTTTCATGCAGTCAAGAAGTATGTCCAGACCAAAGGCATCAGCAGCGGCCAAGGGCCCTAACGGGTACCCCAATCCCTTAGTGCAGCTCCTGTCTATGTCCTCAGCACTTGCGAGACCCGTCTCAAGGGCGAAAAACGCCTCATTTACCATGGGAAGGTAGAGTCGATTGATGACAAAGCCCGGCGAATCGGCAACCGTTACTGTTTCTTTGCCGCACTCTTCGAGAAAAGAGATTACCCTATCGTGAGTCTCATCAGAGGTTACGGGCCCGCGCACGACCTCAACCAAGGGAGTCAGTGCCGCCGGAATCAGAAAATGTGTTCCAATGCACTTTTCCGGACGATTTGTGGCCGCGGCTATCTCCGCAATCCAGAGGGTCGAGGTGTTACTGGCCAGGATGGCTTCTTTCGGGCTGGCCTCATCCATCTTTTTAAAGGTCTCCTTTTTAATCCCTATATTTTCATAAACGGCCTCGATAACCAGATCAACATTTGCTAAGGCCTCATCTGGATCTGTACCTGTGCTAATCAGTGACAAGACCTTCTCCTTCTCCTCATTTTTTAGCTTTCCCTTTTTCTCCTGGCCATTTAAAAAGGACTGGATGCTCTTTAGTCCTCTTTCTGCCTGTTCCTGTGTGACATCGACCATAAAGGTTTGAAAGCCAGACCTGGCGCAGACAATCCCTATCTGGCTGCCCATGGTCCCCATTCCCACTACAGCAACTTTCTTGATTTGCATTCTAAATGCCTCCTTGTCTTGACCAATTTGCAAAAAGTCCTGCTTCTTCACTCCTGGTGGGAGGGAGATTTTTTCGATTTTTTACAAAACAGCCATCTTTAATTTAGCCTAATTTCAGCCTTTGAGGAGGTTGAAAAACCCGGTGAGTGGGGCCAGCCCTGAGAATATGGCCCGAGAGCTGTTTCCCCGCCATCTCTTCTGCCATGGACACACAACAAAGGAGACGGTCAAGGTCAATCCCGGTTTCAATTCCCATGGATTCAAACATATTGACCAGGTCCTCTGTAGGAATGTTCCACTTTGACACCTGCTGTTCAGGTGCCCCGAATGGCAGGGTGCTCATCCCCCCAACAGCAGTATCAAAAATTTTTATCCCTGCCTCAAAAGCAGCCATGGCATTGGCCATTCCCATGCCCCTGGTGTCATGAAAATGAACGGCAAGACCGGCATTTAAATCCATTTTACACAATATTGAAAGCAACTCCCTGACAAGCACAGGTGTGGCCATGCCAGTGCTGTCAACAAGAGAGATTTCACTCACCTTCATAAAATCCAGTTTTGATACAAGTTCCTCAACCTGACGCACCGGCACATTTCCCTCATAGGGACAGCCGAACGAGGTCAATATATATGTCCTGATATTTTTGCGTTTGCTCAAGGCCACATTGATAATGGAGGGCAGGACTTTATTAATCATCTCCCTTAATGAATAACCAAGAGCCACCTGATTAAATACCTCACTGGCAGCAACAAGGACCAGGATATCATCGATATTCGTAAGCATAGCCCTTCGGCAGGCTACCTCGCTTGGAGTTACACCAATATATGAAGTCCCTGACCTTTTTTGTATCAACTTCATTACATCTTCAGCATCCCCAATCCGAGGGATAAGCCGGGGATGAACAAACGATACCGCCTCAATCTTCTTAATGCCAGTCAATGACAACTCGTCGATGAAAGAGGCTTTTTCCTCCAAGGAAATATCCCCTTTCCCCAATCTCATGCCATCTCTGGGCGCGCATTCAACTATGGTTATCTCGTCGGCCATGGTCCGTAATTAGTATTTTTCAAGGATTGCCGCTATTCCCAGGCCCCCACCGCCACAAATGGTCTCCAATCCATACCAGGAACCGCGCCTTTTCATTTCATGGATTAAAGTCACTAGCCTCATGGCGCCAGTAGCACCAATGGGATGGCCGAGAGAAATGCCAGAACCGTTAACATTGATCTTTTTGTCAAAATCCCCCCGCTTGATTCCCACCATTCGGGCATCGGCCAACGCTTGCACCGCAAATGCCTCCTGAATTTCAATAAGATCTACATGCTCTATTGTGATCCCTGCTTTCTTGAGGGCCTTTTCCACGGATGAAGGCACTGCGGGATAGGTGAGCGTAGGATCAGCGCCGGCCACAGCACAGGATCTAAAATAAGCCATCGGTTCCACACCAAGTTCTGTTGCCTTTGCCTCGGTCATCAACACCACCGCGGCCGCGCCGTCGTTCTCGGTGGAGGAATTGCCGGCAGTACACACACCATCAGGATACACAGGCGGCAATTGGTTGAGTTTCTCTAAGGTCGTATCCCTCCTGGGTGTCTCATCGGTATCAAAGATCAACGGTTCCCCTTTTCTTTGCGGGATCGGAACCTGAACAATTTCTTCCCGAAATTTCCCCGAGTCAATAGCAGCAATGGCGTTTTGCTGGCTTCGTAAAGCCCATTCGTCTGCTTCCTTGCGTGAAATATGTTCGTTTTCAGCCGCTTTTTCCGCCCAGGTCATCATGGAATTGAGCTCACCGAACCTTTCAACAGGCTGGGACATAACCCTTGCACGCTGTATCCGGTCATAAACGGGTATTCCCCACATGGAAAGTGCCCCGTGTCCTCTTGGCATAAATCCCCACTTCTCGTCTACCTTGCCTCCCAGGCCCCACCTGATATGACCCGGGATATATAATTCCGCCTGGCTCATACTGTCCATTCCGC
>JAFDGP010000358.1 GCA_019309245.1 Deltaproteobacteria bacterium
GATCAAAGCCACATATTTAGCGATATCCGCCGTGATTTTCGACTTTTTCTCGATCACGCTCGTCTCGGTGGCTCGAGGGTTTGAAAGAATGGAATATGGCGCGTACCGCACCATTGTCGCACAGTCTGTTTTCCTGGGGCTGCTGGTGATCGTTGTGAAAGGTGGCGGTGAGACGCATTTTATTCCGGTCTTTCTTGTCTATCTCGGAGCGCATCTTTGCGGGTTTGTTTATGCTGTATATGTTGTATTGAGGAAGTTCGTGAAACCGAGCAAGCGAATCGATGTGAAGCTGTGCAAATATCTTTTTGTCGAGGCCTATCCGATAGCGTTGAGACGTTTCATTAGACGTGTGAATTTCAGAATTGACACCATACTTCTTAATTTTCTTAAAGGAAATATTTATGCAGGACTCTTCCACGGTGCGTACAAGATTTCCCAGGGACTGATGTTTGTGGGAGAAGCCCTCGTAGTGTCGGTTTTTCCCGTGTTGTCCAGGCACTACGTGAGGGCCAGGGAGTCCATGGACAGGCTGTACGATCGATCGTTCCGGTTTTTGGCGATTTCCGGAGGGTTTCTTGGGGTGGTACTTTTTACCTTTTCTAGAGAGCTCATCAGAATAATACTCGGCAAAAAATATTTGCAAGCAGATTACGTGGTCAAAATATTTGCAGCCATGATCGTTTTTATGTTTCTTTCAAAGCTAGCCGAGCGAATGCTGATCGTGGGAAAGCGGCAGCTTCTCGTTACAGGGATCGCTGCCGTCGCCCTCTTTGCGAACGTGGTCTTCGATCTTGCCTTTATTCCACGGTGGGGAACCGTGGGGGGGGCTGTTGCAACCCTGCTGTCTGAAATCATTCTGTTTGCCCTGGGGTTATATTATACCTACAAGCACGTGAGCGAAGTTCCGGGCCATGTGCATATTCTGAAGGTCGTGTTGGTTTTCACAGTGACTTGTATTTTGGTAAATCTGTGCGTGAATTATTTCGGGAGGCCGGCGAGCTATGTCTGTGGACCCGGCGTATATATTGGGGCCGTGATGGCCATGGGGCTGACGCCCAAGGATGACCTCAAGGAACTGATGATGAAGCTATTCACGATGGTTGGAGTTGGACCTGGAGCAGCATCGAATAAGGACACGATTCCATGAAAAATAGGGTATTGGTGATAGGGCTTGATGGAGCGACATTTCGGGTGATGAAACCTCTGATGGACGAAGGCAGGTTGCCCGTTATGAGCAAGCTTGCGGTACAAGGGGTCCGGGGCATTCTGGAATCTACCCTAGATACAAACAGTCCGTGTGCATGGTCAACCTTTATCACGGGAAAGAACCCCGGAAAGCACGGAATATTCGGCTTTTTCGAGAACATGCCGGGTAGCTATCAGGTGAGGTTCCTGAACGGATCATTCAGAAACGGGAAGTCTCTTTGGCGCATATTGAGTGATGAGGGGAAGCGGGTTGGGGTCATAAATGTACCCTTTTCCTATCCAGTGGAAGAAGTCAATGGCTTCATGATAGGCGGACCGGATTCTCCAAGCAAACATGATCCAAGGTTTTGCTATCCAAAAGGTGTGGTCGAGGCAGCGGAGGAGAGGATCGGATCTTATATTATAGAGGCTGGAGCTAACGCCCTTGTGCGCCAGGGGAAGTTGGATGAGGCCATCGAAAGATTGATGGCTTGTATCGATGTCAGGGCTTCAACCGCCGAGTATTTTCTCTCAAAGGAATCTTACGACTTCTTCATGGTGGTCTTCACTGAATCAGATCGCGTGCAACACCATTTCTGGAAGTTCATGAATCCAGATCATCCAGCGTTCACATCTCCGGAAGGCAAGAAATATGCGAGGGCGATTTATCAGATTTATGAAAGACTGGACGAGGCCGTCGGGCGCTTGCTTGCCGCGGCTGGAGATGAATACGCCGTCCTTATCATGTCAGACCATGGGGCCGGCCCTGCGAGCAACAAGACATTTTTCCTGAATCGGTGGCTGAATACGGCGGGCTACCTCTCTTTTGAATCCGGGATGTCGACCAAGGCTGTGATCAAAGGCGCGGTTGAGAAATTGATCGGCAATGCGTATGTTTATGTGAATTCAAGGTTCAGCCGAAGGTGGAAAAGAACCCTCCGCAACATATTTCCCGGTGTCAAGAACCGGGCGAATTCAATCCTTAGGGGCCTCAAGATAGACTGGAGTTCTACGAAGGCCTTCTCGTGGGAAAACGCTCCCAGTATTTACATCAACGTAAAGGGGAAATTTCCTCATGGAATTGTGGATCCTGGTCGGGAATACCAAGAACTGGTAGCGCGTTTGACGAAGGACTTGCTTGAGCTCAAGGCGCCTGGAGATAGCAGGCCCATTGTTGAAAAGGTTGTCACAAAGGAAGATGCTTATTGGGGACCGTTTTTAGACAAGGCCCCGGATCTTTTTATCGAGTGGAAGGACGACGCCTACACGGTGAGGCCGGGCTTTGCCGCCTCCGGGAAGGGATTCATCGAAGAGATTACGGGAGAGCGCCTCAAGAAGGTGGAGAGGATCAGCCGGGCCAGTGGTGTACACAAACCGGACGGGATCTTTCTTCTCTCGGGCCCGGGTGTTGTATGCGGACGCGAAGTCTCTTCATTGAAACTCTACGACGTCACGTCTATGGCCCTTTATTATCTCGGGGTGCCGATCCCTGAGGATTTTGATGGCCGTGTGTTTGAAGAGGCCTTTTTGGATCGGTTCTTG
>JAFDGP010000359.1 GCA_019309245.1 Deltaproteobacteria bacterium
GCCCAAGCCTTGACGAAAAGGAACAAAACAGGCCCCGGCATGTTCCGCTGGAAGGGATCACACCCCTGACGGCCCGGACCACGGCCATAAATCATGGTGTTTCTGGACAGGCACAAGTTAGCCTTCTTCATCCGTTCAATAGCTGAATAGACGACGTCATAGCGGACTCGGCTACCCAAGATGCATCTCAACTTCAACACCACCGAAGGCAAAAATCAATTAAAACCAACAAGTTATGACGATGCTTGGTGGCGTTTTCGTACTACAGAGCTTGTAAGTCCTTGATTTTTGGGAAGGATATTCCAAGCTGGGTGTAGATGTTGCGGTGTTCTTGTGAGAGGCTGGTCAGGATCGGGGTGGGGATGCCCTGGGTTTGGAGTCGGCCTGCCTTGATCTGGCGCAATTTTTCCAGGGCGGTGGATGCCGAAATTTCCAGGGCGGCCAGGCTGCGGTGCATGTGGCGCTCCATCAGAAGCGCCAGGACGCAGATGAAAACGTGGGCGCGGATGCGCCTCTCCGTCCAGTGGTGGACCGGCCGCAGTTCGAGCGAACTCTTCATGCACCGGAAGCCGCGCTCGATCACCTGCAGATCCTTGTATCTGGCGATCACCTCCTTGGGCGAAAGATCGAGTTCCGTGGTTTCCACCACCAGCTTGCCGTCGATGAGGTTTTCCCAGGCGCGGGCTGTCCGGTTCGCAATCACGCTGATTCCGGAGCCGCTTAACGACAAATCATAACATCTTGAGATTTTGAGCTTTTTCAGGTAATCGCGAACCTGGAACAAGGCCCCTTCCGGGGTGAGGGGCCGCCCTTTCTGGCGGCCTTCGGCGCTTTTTTTCAGCCGCTGTTTCACTTCCTGGATAAAAACGTCGGCCCGGCCGATCGCCTCCTGGCGGCGTTTCCTGGTTTGAGCGGCCATGGCCGGGTCATAGGCCAGCACAAACTTCAAGCCCTCCCGCTCGTCTTCGGCAAACTGCTCGCCCGCGCCTTCCGAATGATCCAGGCTTTCGTGGCTTTCCTTGATTATATCAACAACTTCGTTGTTTCGCCGCAACGGGTGCGCCACGATGAACCCGAATTCCTCGGTGAGCAGGGTGGCCAGATTGTGGTCGGAAAGCATGCCCCGGTCGCCGACGATGACCACCCTTTGGATGCCGAACCGCTCTTTCAGGTCCCGGACCACCCCCGCCACCGTGGATTTGTCCGCCGTGTTGCCGGGGAACACGTGATGGGCAACCGGCGTGCCGTCCGGGGTCATGACCACGCCGATCATGATCTGCCGGCGGTCCGGCCGGTGGTCACGGCTATAGCCGTGGGCCCGGATGTCATTGGCCGCAACCGACCGGTCTCCCTCGAAATACGTGCTGGTGATGTCGTAGAACACCAGATCCAGGCTGTTCCGGTTGAACATGTCCAGGTAATGTTGGGCCAGTTCCTTTTCGATTTCTTCCTTTTGGCCGATCAGCCAGTCCATGGCCCGGAGCAGATGGTGGTATTCGACCCCCTCCCGGCCGACGCCCGGAAAGTACACCCCTTCCAGCCAGGCCAAAAGCCCCAGTTTGCTTCGGGGGTCACAAAGCCGGTTGGCGCACATGAGCAAAACGTGCTGGGCAAGGTCGAATTCTGCACCGGACAACTTGGCGCGGCGCTTCAGCACAAAGCCGATCTTGAGCTGCTTCCATATGTGGATGATCGCCCACAAATGGCCGAAATCATTGGCATACTCAAGCTCGGCCGCCTCCGGGGCCGGACGCCCGATGGCCCTGCACAGGCCGTTGATCAGGTTGTCAACGTCCTTTTCCTTGAGGCTCGCCACCTGCCCCAGATGGGCAATGATGCGGGTCTTGGGCTTTTTGGTCTCCGGATCGCGGAAACTTTCCACAATCTGAGCACTCTCGTAAACCTTGCCCCGCTGCCTGCTTTTGACGATTCGCAGATACATAGTGCTGCATAAATACCCTCAACAAACAAGTATGTCAAGTAAAAACTAATAAATTTACGTACTACGTAAGATTGAAAATACAACGAATATTTCTAACGATTTCAAGGGGAGAAAACGAGATTTTGACGATTTGGTGTTAAAGTTCGGTTGCCTTTCCCGTTGAATTGTTGCTGCGCAACCAGCCAACCCCGTTGGCATGAGTTATTACATAACTCAACTAACTCGGAATCCCAAAATGCGGATGTCCGACAAAAATTTTAAAGATTTGTAAAGATGTTATTGCCTAATTGCCATAGCCAGGTTGGAGGTTAATAAAAAATGGGTCCTTGCCGGAAACGTAGCTAAGTCCAGTGGGCTTGAAAATTGCCATAACGCCTCACTTTCCTAATGTCCAAGGTTGGGTTATTCGTGTATGGTTTCATGCGTTCAATCAGTGCCGGAATGATAGTTCCAAGCATTTTGGGATGCTGATACAGAGGCGTAAAAATTGTGATGTTGCAGTCCTGCTTAGACTTTTGATTCTTGCGTCTTGCTTTTTCCCTGGCACTAATCTTCGGCTTTGGTTTGCCTCCATTTTTTGTCCTGGGTCTTAAACGTACCACTACAGGGACCATAGGTTTGCGCTTTTTGCGTCTACGAACCCATGTATTGTGTCGAATATCATAGGCATTCCTTGCTTCAGCTTTTTTGCGGCCAAGCACTACACGTTGATGGTCCCTGTAGAAGTTTTTGAAGGCTGGTTTCATTATC
>JAFDGP010000360.1 GCA_019309245.1 Deltaproteobacteria bacterium
AAACCAGCCCGAATGTCGCCGCCGAAGTAGCCCCCTGGATGAGGAGGCTTGCGGTGAGAACTTCCGACGCCTTTTCCTTATGTACAGCGATCTCCCTCGTGACAATAACCGGAAGAGACACACCACACAATACCCTGAAGGCAGCCACAAATGCCATCACAAAAGAATAATCGCCGAATGCTCCCAGGCTGAGGTGACGCGCTATCAGGCCGATAATGACTACATCGGTTACCGCCTCCCACGATGTTCCCACCATGTTGTAGGAGTAGTTACCGATTGTTGTATTCCGTTTGATCAAGTTCCACCTTCAGGATACGAAAAAGGCCGGCTGGCACTGTCAGGTTGCATCGACTATTTTCACACGGAACCCTTGTACCTGAGATCGCGTCAACCATAGTCCACTTTCCCCCCAGATTGTTTGCCGTCACGGTTGTTCCGAGGTCCCGGGCTTCGAATACCAAGGGGTTGATCAGGTAAATAAGATACCCATACGAAGTACGAACAGCAGAACAGAAGACATCTGCCGTTCTAAAGGGAAGTGCCGATGCCTCGGAAATGATTGCATTCTTTATCGATCCGCTCGATATAAGTTTCTCCCTCTTGTCTTTACTACACCGACACAAAGTCTCCCCACTAACCAACCAATACACATCCTTTGTCATTCCCTTTGTGGAGTTAACATAGGGCATGAGGGGGACAAAACCGTAAGGGTTCACGGGGAAGAGCATGTCATAATAGTGTGGACTTTTGTAGTACTGAGAGCTTAAATATCCATCACGCGTTGCCTGTAAGAAAAAACCGGTATCATGCCAGCCCTTTAGTTGAAAAATCTTCTGCCAGTACACTTGAGTTCCTTCTTCTCTCATGGAAATCTCTCGAGTACTGCCTGCCTCCCATAAAGATACCTTGCTCACGCACAGATCTTTCGGACTTTGTACCGGTTCAACTACCCCTGTCCGCATAAGATCAAACAGCGAGTGAAAATAAGGCCTAAATCGTGGAGCGAAATCCACATGCCCCTTGTTCCAGGTCAGATTTTTGGCAACGACTACATAGTTTCCCCCCAAGCTTGCGGCCACGAGTGCTAGCCTGAGATGAATATCGGGCGGCGCTTCCACAAAGACAGGCCCCCACTTCCAGGTATCGGCATAGATGCCAACCCCCCACTCTTTGATGATTCCCTTTTGCCACAGGCCGACAAGCATACTGATATTCATTTCCGGGGCCTTGATGTTGTTTGGCTTATATATCGGCACGACCAAGCCTCGGTATTCAGGTTTGAACAATGTGTCAAAAAAGCGGTCTTCGAGCAAACCCCTGTGCCAGAATCCTCTGTATTCATTCATGATAAGTTTCTTGTTGCCATGGGCCTTCATCCGCGCCAGCAACCGGTCAAGTTCCCGGAGAAGTTTATCCCAGTATGTTGTTCGGGTATAGTTGTCTTCATCGATCACAAATCCCCGGCATGTGTTCCCGGCAACACCCATCACCTGCTCAAGGGTCTCCAGCCGGAAGAAGAGCATCGCGTGCTTGCCCACGTTGAGATAAAATGGGATTTTTTGTTTTTCAAACCAACGGGCGATCTCTATAATCTGCGTCCTATCCAGTCGTTTTCCTCTTTTCCAGTCACCTCGCAACACCTTCTTGAAATCTTATTTCAATCCCGTAATCACAATGGCATTGTTCCCAGGAATATTCCAAACGGGTCTAAGAAATGACTCGACAAATTTTCGATTTTTTCTGTAGATATCCCGATAATCCACTCGGAAAAGAAAATGAAAGATTCTGTCAATCCTGTTCTTGGATGCCGCTTTTGCTCCCTTTTTGACTCTGGGCAACCCATTGAGTATTTTCAACTCAATGTCATCACAATAACCTTCCAGTTGGTCTATCCCTCCATCAGAAAAAGTAACCCGGCTCATGCCCCGGCCACGAGCCGCTGAACTAAGGATGACGTCGTCGGAACCAATTCCCTTTGAGATATTTATGGGAACGGCAGAAAAAAACTGCGTCTTGGGTAAGGCCAGGTAGTGTCCGGACCCACATGAATCGAGCAGGACCGCCGCCCCTTCGCCCCTGTGACCGGCAATCCCCGTCCCTTTAGCAATTGCGAACACTTCCAGACCTCGCTGCTTCGGCAAAAAATCGCCCACTGCTGCCCACACTGCAGTTGTAATATCCATGTAGCGATCCATGCTCCTCTGCCAGCGCCTTCTTCCGTCAGCATCTAACACCACCACCATACCATGTGGCCTTGCCCCAACCACAATCTCGTTTTTTCCGTCGCTATCGAGATCTACTACCTGAATAGTTTGTACATTTTCCAGTTTGTTGTGAGAAACCCTCTTCTTGCGTCGTCCCCCTTGTCGGTTTGTCCGTCCAGTATTGACAAATATATCTTTCGGTTTGAGATGCCAGAGTTTTCTCCCTGTACCATCCAGCGCAAACACGCCCTTAAGAGACGTCCCAACCAGTATCTCGTCACCTTTTCTCCCATCCAGGTCCCCACATGCCACGGCGGAAACCAAGTTCTTCTGCCCGAATTCCCGTTTCCACAGGAGTTTTCCCTTTCCGTCGAAAACAAACACTTGGCCAAGAAAAGACCCGGCAATGATCTCTGCATCCTTGTCGCCGTCTATATCGCCCATAGCCACAGACAGAAACGGAAGATCTGAACTGTAAGACCAGAG
>JAFDGP010000034.1 GCA_019309245.1 Deltaproteobacteria bacterium
CCTGTCATAGTATTTCAATATCCTGAGCCGGTAAAAAATCGCCAGGGTATCCAACGCGGTCCTCATGACCGCTCCACCCCCGATCCGTCCGAAGCCTCTGGAATACTTGAGCTCAATGGGGGCTTCGATGATCTTATAGCCTCGCACGTGTACATTAACGATTAGTTCCAGATCAAAAGCATACTGTTTTTCGATCAACCGCGGGATCACGTCATCTAAAACGGCCTTCTTGAAGACCTTGATCCCTGTCTGGGTGTCTTTAACCGGAAGCCCGAAAAGCATTCTGTTGACCATGTAGTACCCGTTGCTGAGCAGCTTTCTGTGCCATGGATAGTTTACCTTGGACTCGGGGTGGCGTTTTGAACCCAGGACCACGTCCGCGCCGGCGTCTTCCATACGTCGAATCATCTCAGGAATCAGGCTGGGATGAAGCTCCAGGTCCGCATCCAGAAACACCACCAGCTCCCCACTGGCCTTGAGTGCAGCCTCTCGCAACGCCATCCCCTTGCCCTTGTTGGATTTGGAACGGTATGGTCGCACTTCCTTGATATTTCTGGAAAGCAGTTCCAGGATCTCATAGGTGTCGTCCTCGCTGCCGTCATCGACCACAATGATCTCAAAACGCCGCCCCAGGGCTGCCGCCCATCTTTTAATCTTTCTTGTATTGGTCAGGATCCTCTCTGCCTCGTTAAAGGCAGGCACCAGGATTGAGAGCGCCACATGTTGCTTTTTCTCTTTCTTTTGATGTCTTTTTGCGGCCTTCCATCCCACATCGTTAATTTCATCCTTAAGGAGTCTGAAGGCACTGTGGGCCCCTTCGAGCTTGCAATAACATGCGACGAGTTTTCTTTTTGCGCTCGGATACTCGGGATCAATGTCAAGAGTGTTTCTAAACGATTTCGCCGCAGACTCGAAATCCCCGATGGACATCAATGACAGGCCCAAATGATAAGAAATCTCAGGGTCATCCTTGACCTGCTTTCGAGCAAGGGAAAAGTATCCGATGGCCTCGGAGAAACGTCCGTCTGCCCTGGCAATCAGTCCGCGGTATTTGAATGCAGTTGGATCGTCAGGAAACCTCTTGACAAAATCGTTGCAAACCCGCAAGGCGTCGTCGGTATTCTTTTCCCGCAGGTAAAGGTCCATAAGATTTAGGTAGGACAATGCATAAGCGTCGTCTACTTCAACCGCTTTGGCAAAATAGGTTCTTGCACTCTCAATGTCGTTGAGGGCATAGGACAGCGCCCCAAGATCGTTCCAGACTTCCGCGTCGTTCTTGCGCAGAGCGGCTGCCTTTTTGAGATGCCCAATGGCTGCGGAATAGTCGTTTTCGTGAACACAGACCATGGAAAGGTGCTGGTGGACATCTGCGTCTTCCGGATCTTTCTCGAGGATTTGATGCAAGACCTCCTTTGCATTCCTGTAGTTCTTGTTTGCCAGATAGACAATCGCCAGCATCTTCTTGATAGAGAGGTCTTCGCCGGCAAGGTTTTCCGCCTCGGTCAGATGTTCCAGGGCCTTGTCGTACTGTTTGTTCTTGAAATAAAGAAGCCCTAGATTAACCCTGGCCTTTTGGGAAACCGGGTTCTTCTTCAAAATTCTCTTGTTGCGTTTGATCCTGGAATGACTCGTGGTCAACATCAGCGTGGCAGGCTTCGCCCCTTTGAGTTACAGGCCGTAATAGACCATAACCTGCTGGACTTACGTAGTTTTTTGTTCGCCCCCGCCTATTGAGGCAAGAATTACCCATTTCCGCTCAAAGCGGAAATGGGTAACGGTTCACCTGGGCTCCTGGAGACGCCCCCGCCGTTTCTTGCGCTGTTTTTTCTTTATTGTCCGTCAAAACAAAAGGTTACGGGGAATCCCGAATCTTCGCAATCCTATACGGCCGGGTCGTTTTGAAACCGTTTTCAGCCTGGCCGACCCGGACCTTGGTTCTCGGCTTTTGTATTTCAGCAACTACCATGCCACGGCAAAACTATATGAAAGTTTGTTTACTTTCAGCGGGTTATGTTACTCCTTGCAAGGCGGCCGGAAAAAACGTCAATATTATGACAACCGGGAGGGAAAACATTGCCGTTAAGAGAGTGCCTGCCTGTCAAAGACTGATCCACGGAACCCTTAAGGGGGCGGGCACCGGCTCTCCGATTGGGGTTTGGCTCACGCATGGCTGGTGCCGGGAACGCAAACTGGATAATTCATAGGAGGGCAGGGATTGTTAAATGAACATTTAATAATTGACAATTTCTTGGGTAAATTGTAAATAGACTTTATTATGAATGTCATTTTCCCAAAACATCTGTTGTCTCGTGACATGTTTCAAGCAGTCGTTCCTTTCCTGGACACAGAAAACATCATCCTCTTGAGCGGGGCGCGACAGACCGGAAAAACATCTCTGTTGTATCTGTTAATTCAGCATCTATTGAGCAAAGGGGTTTCCCCTGCTCAAATCGTTTATTTTGATCTTGAAAACATACACGATTTCAGCATGTTGAATGGCCTGAACGATTTCAATGACTTTTTGCAAGTCTTGGAAGGCCAAGGGGCAGACTGCGGAAAAAGGGTTTTCGTCTTTGTCGATGAAATCCAGCACTTATCCCGTCCATCTTCCTTCCTCAAGTACCTCCATGATCACTATAAGCCGGCCTTGAAATTCATTGTCACGGGCTCTTCCTCTTTGGAAATCAAGAAAAAATTCACAGACCGATTAACAGGAAGGATCTATCGCTTTGTGGTCAGCCCTCTGAGCTTCAGAGAATTCCTGGCATTCAAGAACGAAAAGAACCTCGTAGAAGCTCTTGAAGGCTTTCGTTTCCTTTTCAGATCCGAACCGGCGAGTCTCAAAAAGGCATTCGCCACGATCCGCCCTGCTCAGACCCGACGATTGTTTGACCTTGTGAACGAATACTTGACCTTCGGCGGCTATCCCGGCGTCACCTTGCAGATGGCGACCAAGATTCGGCAAAGGGACCTACAAGAGATTTACTCACTATATGTCAGGCGAGATATTAAGGACCTTGGCAATATTACAGATGTGGCCGGATACAACAGATTGGTCAGTCTGCTCAGTCTTCAAATCGGAAACCTCGTGAAAGAGCAAGAGCTGTCGGTGTCATCGGGGCTTTCTCGTCCAACAGTCAAAAAATATTTGTTTCTATTAGAAAACACCTACATTCTCACGCTGGTTTTTCCCTTTTTTACCAACAAAAGGGTGGAAATGGTGAAAACGCCAAAAGTCTATTTTGAAGACATTGGCCTTAGAAATGCAGTGTCAAACAATTTCCATCCGTTGAATCAACGGCCTGATAACGGCGCGATGTTGGAGAACTTCGTGTTCAGCGAACTCAGCAGACAGGGGGAAGGATCCCGCCAGATCCGCTTCTGGCGTTCTCAGGCAAAAAGTGAGGTCGACTTTGTGTGGCAAGAAGATGCCCAAGACATTTGTCCCATTGAAGTGAAGCTGAGTCACCGTAGAGGTCAACCCGTGCCTTCAGGATTGCGGAGTTTTGTAGATAGATATCATCCTTCAAGGGCATTTATTGTACATCTTGGAGAATTTCACCATTTTCGTTTCAAAGAGACCGACGTTTGTGCAATGCCGGCCTGGGCCGTTTGACGGTTATCTTGGACAGGGACGATTTGGAGCGCGCTGTCATGAGCCACCTGTTCCGGCAAGGTGGAGGCATGACGTCGCTGGCTGGATTGCCGGCTCACCTGCATTTGGCTCACGTGATGGGCCTTTGGAAGTCTGTAGAGCGGCACCTGGCAGTGCGGGAGGCCGTTTTGCTACAAGGGTTTTAAGGCGTATCAACCGCAAAAAAGGCCCAGCATACCGATACATAGCCTCCCGCATCCCGCATCTGTAAAATCCCCCTCGCTCCCCCTTTAAAAAAGGGGGAAGACAAAAGGAAGGCGCCATCTTGGTTGGCCCAGCCTTAGCCTACGAGCTAACCAATGTGCAATGCTCAATGATAAATGATAAATTCCCCTTCAGCCTTGAGCCTTCAGCAACCTCAGGATCCCGCCTGTCAAAACATTAAAGAAACGGGGAATGCTTCGAATCTGTCAAGATAATTCCCGGTTTTTTGGCCGGCGGTGGGCGCCTTCAGATACCCTGGATCCACCGGTTGCCGAGTTTGCCTTAAGATGCGAGGCGGTGGGCGCGCCGACGTACTTGTGTACTTCAAGCGCCCACCAACAAAGCAGATCCGGTAAAATTTGGGTTGATAGATGCGTCTTGATAAGCCCCGGATGGTGGTCTATGCTGCCACGCAAAGTCTTTTTGAGCCTTCACACATGACGTCCTCATTGGCATCCATGGCGGCCTTTAATGTCAGCAACTCTTCGTCCGAGAATTCCGTGAGGTTGATGGAAAACTCGGTGGCATTGCCTAAAGAACGGATAAAGGCCTCTTCGTCTCTTATCCGGTCCCGGATCTGCTCATACAGTACCGTACCGGGATAGGGCGTGGCAAAAAAGGAGCCGCACGCAATGCCGAGCTCCCGCTTGAATTGTACGGTCTGTTGAATCGTCTCGCGGGTTTCCCCGGGGTATCCGAAGATAAAAGTCGTATTGGCGTAGATCCCCGCCCGCCTTGTATTCAAAATGGCCTGTCTCGCCTGTGCGACCGTGGCCTTTTTGTTCATGGCATCCAACATCTTCTGGCTCCCGGACTCGATTCCATAGCCGATCCACACGCAACCGGCCGCCGCCATCTTTTCCAGGACTTCCGGCTTGGCACTGGTCACCCGGCCGTGGCACCCCCACCTGACCGGCACACCGCCCTTTTCCATCATTCGGCAAAAATCCAGCAATCTTGGCACGTGGGCCATCATGTTGTCATCAACAAAACCCACAAAGTCCACGTGGTAGTGGTCGACCAGGGCACAGACCTCCTCAAAGACATTTTCAGCGGATCGGCAACGATAACTTGACGCCCCGAACAGATGGTAGCAATAGCGGCAGGAAAAGGGACACCCGCGACTCGAGATAACGTTCATGCTGCGATTGACGGCAATGTCTTTTTTAAATCCGGAAGAATTTTTGGCCGCGTTTCCCCAGATCGGATTCGCCAGGTAGATCTCCATGGGAAGCAAATCCCACGCGGGAAACGGGATGGTGTCAAGGTCCTTGATGTTGGGCCTTTTGGGCGTTTCAACGATACGGCCGTTTTTTCGAAACCGCAGCCCCCGCACCGATCCGAGGTCGCCCCCCCGCTCCACCGTGCGACACAACGCCGGCATGGTTTGCTCTCCTTCCCCGATGACCGCCACATCGATCCGGGAATTTTCAAAAAGCAAATCACTGCTGGATGTCGCCAGCCCACCGCCTGAAACAACCAGCCCATCGGGATTCAGCTCCTTGAGCACACCACTTAACCAGCACTGAAACCCGTAGGTCGTAATCAGGCCAGACATTCCCACCACATCCCAGGTCTTTCGTTCGAGCTCTTTCCTGATCTCGTCCTTGGCCGGCCGCCGGGCATTGAGGTCATAGATCTCCACCTCAAAGCCTGCCTCACGCAAGACCGACGCGATTGCGGCAAGCCCGTACGGGATGCAGTTCGGCTTTGCCTCCAGCCGTATCGGAGCATTGATAAGCAATACCTTCATGCGCTCACCTCAGAGGCCAGGGCTTCGGCAAGGACCAGATCCTGTTCCTCATCGATGTTTAATCCGGACGGCCCATCCATCACATACGGAAGCGTGTTTTCGGCCATGGACCGCCTGTCCAGCTTGTGGAAATCTTTCGGCCGCACGATGTATATCGCCCCGTTTTGCTCATAGGTCGCAGGCATGTCCTGACGTCGATAGAGGGTTTTTCCCTGCTCAAAGGCGTGCTGCAAGCGTTCGTTTTCATCGATTTTAAGGCTCCAGTACGGGTGATGCTTCTGCCTGGAAACCGAGACCAGGCAGTCGGCGTCACTATTCAAAAACCTGTTGATTGCCTCATCGATCTGTTTTGCCGTCCTGAAAGGAGAAGTCACGTACAAAGTAACCAGCAAGTCCGTCCGGTAGCCTTCGTTTGTCTGGAGCCATCTCACACAATGCTGCATAACATCCACCATGCAGGCCGTGTCTGAAGCCAGGGGTTCCGGTCTCACAAAGGGGACCTCTGCGCCATACGTGGCCGCGATCTTTGCCATCTTCTCGGAGTCGGTGGAAAAGATTACACGCGAGACCATCCGGCTCGCCCTGGCGGCTTCCAGGGTGTAACCCAGAAGCGGTTTTCCGGCGACGGTTCTAAGATTTTTGCCCACAAGCCCCTTCGACCCCTTCCTGGCAGGAACCAGGGCCACAATGTTCATTTCCCTAGCATCTCCCGTTGTCCTGTTTTCATCCCATAAAGCACTGCGCTTTGCCTTTCCTGCCGGATTTTGCCCTTGGGCAACCAAAGCCGTATAGGGGCACGCAGGATTTTCACCGGCCGGGTGTTTGGACAGTGCAAGACGATCTCTCCATTTTCGTCTGCATAAATCGCCAGCTCGTCATGGTCTTGAACGACCCTGAGCCCCGGCAAGGCGTTGTACTTGACGCCCACCCTTCCGCCTGGATGTGTGATTTTAAGTTCACCTGTCGGCAACGGCATAACCCTGCAACCGGACGACGCCCTGGCCACAGGACAAGTAACCTTGTAGAGCAAGTAAGACCCTGACGGCACGGATCCAAGTCGACCAATCTCACATTCCGCGATTTTTGAAAGCCATTTTATGCCGTCCAACCTGGATTTGTAATCAGCCACGGAAACCACGTAATCCAAGCCGTAACGCGAAGCCCAATTCTTGAGATGCTGTTCCCACTGCTCTTTTTCATGGGAGTCCCGCCCGACTCTTTGGTTCCGGCCTTTCAGGCCTATATCGAATAACTCGACCCACTGTCGATCACCAAACAAACCGAGGTTAAATATGAATTTGTATTTGGCATCCAGTCGCCATTGGTCGGCATCCCGAGGACACGTCACAAACCCCATTCTGATATTGTAGCCCATGCTGTTGTAAACGCTTTTCAGTCTGGTTAAGATCTCTTGCTTCCTTACCAGATAGGGCCGGAACGGAAAGGCAAACCTTGGAGATGGCGATGCATAAACGAAAAGCGATACGAGATAAGGCACACATAGAAACGGTTCGGGGGCATAGGCCAGGGCGGCGGCACCGCTTGAAAGCCACAACAACTCAACGGAAAAACGGTTGATGAACTTGTCTTTCCACCAGTTGAAGATAAATACAGCAAACGGTACTAGGCAAAAGGCAAGGCCGAGCGGGGCGGTGCTGAGTGAAATATAGCTCAGGACAAAAAAGAGCATGCCCAGCAGCTTCGGGATATACACCGACCTCGTCCTGGTCCTGTCCATCAAGGGGACGGCCCAAGAATGGGCTGTGAGGTTTTTGAGTTTCTTGACTCTAAGAAACGGAATGGTCCAGAATAGATTTAGGCCCTGGGCGCACACAAAACAGAGGATGCCCTCACCGTCGACTCGGCCGATTACTATAAAAACCGCCATGAATGCCGCTCCAACAAGGGTTACCGACGGATGGCTCATAAAGGCGAAGGTAAGCACCAGAAACGCCCAGCTCAAGTGGTACTCAAGTAACAGGACCAGCCCGATGATGAGCAGAGGCCAGCCCAGAATATCGTAGCGTCCCGCGGCAAAAGTAGCGTTCTTAAAGTAAGGGCTGCACAGTGCCGAAATGCCAACCAGCATCCAGGTCAAAGGGGAAACGGAAAGCGTGCCCACTTTATAAAGAACGAGAAACAACCCTGCATAGGCTGAAATAGAAACGAGAAGAAAACCGCAGACCCCCAGTTTCCAGAGAACGACGAGAGGTAGAAACGCGTATTGCGCCCCGCAGTTTGCACCGCCCTGGATTTGGAAACAATGTCCCCAGAAGCCATACAGGTCAAAGAAACGCCTCTGGAGATAAAATCCTGTGTGGTCGTTCACGCTGTTGATGGAGGGAGACCAACTCACCAGAAGCTTCCCGCACCGCTCAAAATCTTTCGTAACCAGCCCTTGAAACAGACGCGGCAACAGCAAAACAAAATTCTGAAGGCTTTCCCACACCTGCTCCCTCCTCACAACGGATACCTTTTCAGCCTCCGCAAGGCCTCAACAAACCCTTTTCCGTTCTCACAGTGTCCCCTCCAAATCTCAGGCACCCAGGTCCCTTCATAGCCTTTAAATAGAGGCAGGACTTCATCAAAAGGAATATCACCATCGCCGATCTGAAGACCTTCTGCGTCAAGGCCGCAGGCGTCTGCCACGTGAAGATGTTCTACAAAAGGCCGCAGGGTCTCTATGTAGTCGCAAAGGTCCCCGCCCGATGCATTACAGTAAAGTGCCGCATGGGACAGGTCCAGGCATATCCTCAACTCTCGTTCCCGGCAGACATCTCGAATCTCCAGGGCATCCATGAAAAAATTGCTCTGCCATTGTCCACCGAAATACCATGGATACGGCGGCATATTCTCCAAAAGCAAAATCACACCCTCAGCGTTGATCTCGTCCAAGGATCGCATCAGGCTTTCACCAAGCGCCGTTGTATCGGGATGCCCATTGAGGCTCATGCCGCCGGGATGTACGATTACCTTGGGCACGCCCGAAAATCCCGCAGCCAGCCTACGTGCCATCCAAATGGTCTCATGGACAGTCTCCACCGACCGCTTTCGAGTCTCCGCCTTCAGGCTGCAAAGATCCACGAGCCCTTCCGGCATATATTCCGGGACGTGCACAACCAGCTGCCGCTTCTCGCAGTGCCTGGGTGTATAATTCATCCCGAGGTCCCTTTCAGCCAGGTGAAACTCCACCACCCTGGGCTCATAGGCCAACATGGTCTCCACATCACTGAAGCGACAAATCAATCCCCATCGGCCCTGAAACGCATGCTTAAAATCACCGGACCGATTGGAACCAATATCTTCCTCCAGAAAATCTTGCCCTTCATCAAGATTCCTGCGCAGGGTCCTGCCGATCAGGTCATGAAGTCGTGGGGGGCTGAGTCCTTTTCCCGGTCCCTGGATCCGTATCATGCCCCGGGTGATCACCGTTCCCGATTGGATGGGGCATGCTGCGATCAAACTTTTTCCAAAAAGCTCTCGATTCATGATTTCCCCGGACAAAAGGCCTCCCTGGGCGGGAGACAAGGCTGCCTCGACGGTTCGGATATCTCTTACAAGCCTCTTGAGCTCGTCAGGTTCCAGACTAATCCTGTGATCCGGCCCTTTCAGGCCTTTATCCAGCGTGACGTGTTTTTCGATAATCGACGCACCCATAGAAACAGCGACCAACGGAAGCACCGTACCCATATCATGGCTGGAGTAACCGACCGGGCAACCGAATTGCTTCAGTTCCTCGATTTTTCTCAGGTTCGCATCCCGTGGCCTGACCGGATAAACGCTTCGGCAATGCAAGAGGGCGAAGGGAACAGGCAGGCCCTCCAGAAACGCCACGGATTTTTTGATCTCTTCCCACCGGGACATGCCCGTTGAAACCAGCATCGGCTTTCCGAAAGCAGCCATGGATTCCAGCAGCTCCAGGTTCGTGAGGTCTGCGGAGGCGACTTTAAAGGCATTAACGCCCAGTTCTTCCAGAAACGCCAGACTTTGCCGGTCAAAAGGTGTACACAAAAACTCCAGGCCTTTGCTTTCCGCATACGCCTTGAGAAAGGCCATGTCATCCTCGGAAAGTTCCACGTGTTGGAGCACAGGAATCATATATTGAAAGGCCTGTTCGTACTTGACTGTATTGTGCAGGATGTCTTTTCGATAAACGCTTGGAAGGTGGCGTTTCTGAAACTTGACCGCATCCACTTGGGCAGCGGCGGCCACATCAATAAGGGTCTTGGCCAGTTCGATGTCGCCGTTATGATTGATGCCGATCTCGGCGATAATATATGTCGGGTGTTTTTGCCCGATCCATCGCAGTCCGATCCGCATGGTATCTCGTGCCAAACTTACGGGCCTTTCCTCTGGATCCACGGCCTTTCCTTTCTCCAGTTCTTGGGTAATCGCTGGCATCTTCACCCTCATCGATCCGGTGTGAAGCACCGATCGCGTTCAACAACAGCCTGAGTCAGTACCGAAAAGCCTGTTTCACCACGCCGAAGGCCGGCCCGGAGCCTTTGTCTCCAGTATTCAAGCAGGTCGAACAGGCTCTGTTCAAACGGGATCTGCGGGCGCCATCCGGTCTTTTCCATGAACTTCGAGCTGTCGCTTACCACCAGCGGCACGTCCGAGGGCCGGATTCGTTCGGGGTCTTCTTGCACCTCAATGATCAGGCGGGTCATCTTGAGCAGGGTATCCAGGACCTCTTTGACACTGTGCGATCGGCCCGATCCGATATTATAGGCGTCTGCAGCCTCGCAACACTCAAGGGCCATTGCATAGGCCCGGGCCACGTCGCGGGTATCGGTAAAATCCCGTCCTGCGTTCAGGTTCCCCACCCGAATCATGGGCGGCCTTTTTCCCATTTCGATCTCTACAATTTGACGCGCGAAACTCGAAGCCACAAACACATCGCCCTGCCTAGGCCCCACATGGTTAAACGCCCGGGTCCTTACGATATACATGCCGTAGTTGACAGCATATTGAAATCCCAGCGTATCCTGCGCCACTTTGCTTACCCCATAGGGACTCATGGGTCTGAATGGATTGCTCTCTTTAACCGGAAGTTCGTTTTCATAAATCAGTCCGTACTCCTCGGAACTACCGGCCACCAGGATGCGGGTTGCGGACAGTTTCAGTTGCCTTAGGGCCTCAAAAAGGTTCAGTTGAGCCGTAATGTTGTTCAACAAAGTTTCCTGCGGGGCATTCCAGCTCGCCGCCACATTGCTTTGCGAGGCCAGATGATAGATTCTGTCCGGCCGGATCGCTTGAACCAGCCGCAACACCGCATGCGGATCTTTAAGTTCGCATTCGTGCAACCTCAAGCGCCCTTCGCACGCAAACAGGTTCTCACGGTTACTGCGCCACCTGAGGGTGCCGTGAACCTCCCAGTCCGTGCTTTCCAACAAGTGTTCTGCCAAATGGCTCCCGGCCATGCCGGTAATCCCTGTAATTAATGCCCTCATGTACAAGTCCTCGCCCTGTCAGGCTATGGGAAATTTCGGCCGACCCGGCAAAATTTTCCTCAAGCCCGATCTTTCACCATCATCGTTTTTGACGCCCGGTTTCTCGGTATTATCCATCACTATTTTCTCGCCCTTTTTTACAGGTTCGATAACCTGAGTACTTTCGTTTCGTTGTTCAGGAGGCGTTCTGCGCACTCATAGATTTCCTGTTGCCGGCCGAAAGAAGTGATTATGACCGCATCCAGCGCCCGGCCTGCCAGGGCCTCCGGAGCCTCGATCACAAGGCCATTAAACAGTCTGCCCTGCTTGCCCGGATCGCTGTCCACTACGCCAGCCACCCTCATCGGCGTCTGCTTGATGGCGGCAAACACGACCTCTGCTGTATCGGCGGCGCCGAACAGGGCCACCTTTCGGACTCCGTCGTCATATGCACGGTTCAACCGATCTACTAGATGTCGTTTTGCCCCGCCATAGAGCTGGATGATCTCGCTCGAATAGGCCAGCGAGGCTGCCATCAACGCAGTCCTGCCAGCGGCGGTCAGATGGTATCGCTGAGTCCGATTGGTTCGCCCGGTTACCGCGATGAGGCCCTCTCGCTGAAACACCTTCATATAGTTATTCACCATGGAGCTGCTTAAATGGGTCATCCGGGCAATCTTGTGTTGGCTGGTGTCCGGAGTATGCTGAATGGCCAGCAGGATGGAAAACCTGCGATACTTTGTCGTAGGGCTCAAGAATTTCGAACAAAAAGGTTCAATCATCACGTTGCGATGTGTTTAAGGACAAATGGGCACTAAGTGCCTTTTTTATAACCGAATGTCCGTTCACTGACTGGACGGTCTGCTTCCACTGTGTGCAACCCATGTGCCAATGGGGATTCCAGCTCAAGTTTATCCCTGTTTTTCCGATAAAGGCTTCAGGGAGAACGTGCGGTGCATATCACCAGCTATCATGTACATAATGTCTTGAGGGCCTATGGAAGGCAGCTCGTCTTGAGCAAAAGGACAGCGGCTAACAAACACGTGTCGGAAGACAAGCCCTCGGACAGCATCACCATTTCAGCCGAGGCGCGCCGAAAGGCCGTGATAGAAAAAGTCACCGCCGACATCGTAGAACGCGTGGTGCATTCAGGGCCTCGTGATGAGCTGGAACAGGAGGTCCTGAACGAACTGCGAGATGAGTACGGCAATGACCTGACCCTGGAGCAAGGAGATGCCTCCGAACTCGTTTTCAAGGTAATCGATCGTGAAGATGGAGAGCAAATCAGGACGTTATCCCTGGAGGATTCCGAGGTCTTGAAGAATCGTCTGGAAGAAATCACCAAACGGAAAGTGGACCAAAACATGTTTTAACATTCGGGAGGAAGGGATCCATGAAGATATCGGGAAACGACGAACTGAGCAGATATATCAACGAGGCGACGATCAACCGGTCTCAAGACCCGGCCCAAAAGCCGAGGGTTGAGGCACAAACCCCGTCGGACCAACCCAAAGATACGGTGGTTCACCTTTCAACCCGGGCAAAAGAGATTCACACGGCCCGTGAGGCCCTGGCGTCTGGCCCGGACGTTCGGACCGACAAAGTGAACGATATTTCACAAAAAATCAGCCAGGGAACCTATGAGATCAACCCAGAAAAAACGGCTGAAAACCTCCTTGCCACCTTTATCGACGACCTTATCTAATCAAATAATCTGCAGGGGGTGTCAACCATTTGACATTTCTTTTGCCGAGGGATGTCAATTTTCCGGCCATACTTGATAAACCCTCTTAAGAAACTCAATTCATAAATGAGTCCGAGGACGAGGCCTCGGTATCAGCTGCTAACGTTGCAAAAGCCGAGGATACCAGTGAGGCAAGTAAGGCTGTAGTGAACTACGTCGATATTCCGTAACGAGCAATGAAGTCTTGAAGGTGAGCTCTCTGGTCAGGCGTGAGTTCACCGAATTTCACCCCGTGCCGCCTCGGAGTCATCAGCCCGAAAGGCATTTTTGCAATCTCAAAATCCGATACGGTTTCCACCGGTAACCGGCGCAAATTACATCTGTTTTCAGGTAAAGCGATCGTCACCTCAGAGGCGTGGCCCGAAAGCGCCTCCTCAGAGATATACCGGAACGACAGGCCGGTCATGCTCACATCGATGATGTGCCCGACAATCGGGGAAGCCGGTCCGGACGGCGTAACAAAGGCGATCCCGCCGTCTTGAACCAGAAAACGCTTCTGCTTTCTCCGGTCGTTATGGGCTTGCGTTATACCGGACTTTCGGGTTCCCAATGCATGGGGGTTCATGCAGAGCCAGTCATGCAAGTTCAAGGCCGTAAAGTTGCAAGGACCTCAGGCCGCTGCCCCCTTGCCCGGCCGAGCTCCTACCCGGAGGCGCTGATGAAAATGCGGGTTAGGCCTAGTGCATGGTGCCATAGGCTTGTTTAAAAGAATTGAGAAAGGTCCGTACCAGCTCCAGCTCGAAGGCTAGTGCGCCGATGCTGTGAACGGTCATGGGGGTGACGGCGGGACCGTTTTGGTGCTGTTCCAACGCATTTTCCAGCGTCTCGATATACGCCTGCATCTCGGCGATCGCCTTGTGAGGGTTCAGCCCATCCAAATACTTTGTGGGCATCACCCGCAGCGTGCCTTCGGAAGATTCATCCAGTTCTACGGTAAAAAACTTGTTGTGATCCATTGCCCGTTTCTGATTCACCTGGAATTAGCTCAAGAATAATCACGCACCTGGGAAAGGTCAAGGGTGGCCGGGATGGGGATAAATATCGCGATGTCAACAACTCGGCCATTGGCTTGGTAGACTGGACCCCAAGCTACAGCTCATGTCGTGTTTTCAACTTTTCGTGCTTTCGTGATTTTTTCTTTGTACGAAACTGAAAACACATCACCTTGGGATTCTGTTCCCTCTTACTTTAACAGACAATTCGTCCGCCCGAGTTGCTGGGCGAACTCCTGGAGATCCTTCTCATTGACCACGCCGTCTGCGTTTACATCGGCCTCGTCTGCTCC
>JAFDGP010000361.1 GCA_019309245.1 Deltaproteobacteria bacterium
GCTTTTCTGTAGATGCCGCCGGACCCTTGGTGAATGGCGGTTACGGCCGTATCGTCGAACAGCATGGTGCTGATGCCGGCGATGTTCAGGTGATGCAGCAGGTAAGCTTTCATTTCCTCCCGGTCGATGCCGACAAAATGACTTTTGGCAACCACCCGCGATGCAAGGGGCATGGCGCCGGGATACATGAGGCTGTCGTAAAGATTGGACTGACCGGCAAGGACAAGGGGAAGAAAGGGTTTGGAGTCCATTTCGAACTGACAGAGGGTATGCAGTTCGCAAAATACCTCCAGGCGAAGCAGGGAGGCTTCGTCCACCACCAGAACGGTGTTGATCTTTTTACCGACGGATTCCAGGATTTCATGTTTGATGCGGCGGCACATGACGGCCCGGGACATGCCGCCGGCAATGCCCAGTTCCGCCAGGATCAGCCGATATAGTTCAAGGATAGACCCTGATGTGGCAGTGATATAGATAATTCTGGATTCGGAAGGATGAAGCCCGTTGACAAGATAACGCACGGCAGTGGATTTGCCGCTTCCGATCTCACCGGTCAACAGATAAACAGCCCCCAGACCGGTTGTATATTCAAACCGCTTTTGGGCCGCATCGAGCTGAGGCGTTTTCAGGATTTCATCCGTGGTGATGTCCAGGCCAAAGGGCTCTTTTTCAAAGCCGAAGAACAGTTTGTAGTTTTTCATTTCCATAGGCCGCCTCCCGTATACGGTTTTCCGGAAGCGGATTCCAACTGGGCATTATTGTTTCGATCCCGCTTGACGCGGCAATTGACGTTCAGATCCACCGGGGTCAAAAAGCCGTGGGATTTTTTATCACATAAAACCTCCACCTGGGCAGGTGCGTTCTCGTGATACAGCAGCAGAACCCGTTTTCCGATCAGGGCAACGGGCGCTTCGAACAGTCGGCCGTCCAAGGTGACGGTTCTGTCCTTGGCCACTCGGCGATGTACGGCCTTTCTAAAATGATTCTTCAAGTCCCTTGGCGCCTGGCGAATGCAGGACAGATTCCGGGTGAACCGGCCAAACGGCGTCATGCCCGTGCCGGTGTGTTTGCGCTGATGATACACATCATCAAGCCACCGGTTTAAAGAGGCATTGATCTGATCAAGGGACGACGTTTCCGCAACGGGCAAAAAATCGCTCCGGACAGTCCTGAAGAATCGTTCGATCTTGCCTTTGCCCTGGGGCTTGTACGGCCGGGCATGGATCAGGGCAATGGCAAGAGATGCGCAGGTAAATTCAAGCTTATGAGACCGATAGGCAGGACCGTTGTCCACATAGAGCTTTCGGGGCAATCCCCGCTTGACCAATGCTTTTTCAAAAGCATCCATAAAGGACGCCAGACTTTCCGACAGGTAAAAACCGGCAAACAGGACCAGCCGGGAATGATCGTCCAAAAAGGCAATCAGATACGTCTTTCTCCGGGTTCCGGCAACCAGCACTTTCGGCCCGTGCATGACGTCGCTTTGCCAGATGTCGTTGGGCAGCGACGCCTCAAATTTCCGCCTGTCCTCCGGGCTTGACGACTTTTCCATCAAACCGGCTTGATGAAGGACCCGGTACAGGGTGGTCAGCCCCGTTTTCTGAGGAATCAGATTCCGGCGTTTTAAATCCGTCAACAGCATCTTCACCGGCACATGAGGACGCTCTTTCCTCGCATTGACAATGGCGGCAACCGCTTCTTCCGCCAAAATCCGGGGCTTCCCACGGTCGTTCCTTGTACGCGGATAGAGAGACTCGATCCTGCCCCCGCTGCTGCGGTATCGTCTGATCCATCGATACAGGGTGTTTTCGCTGATTCGCGTCCGGCTGGAATAGGGAATCATCCATTTGCGGGCGCACTTTTCCCGTATCAAGCGCCGTTTCTCCGCCGAACTCAGCACGGCGCCGCCGACAAATTCGTGAATGACCCCAAATCTGAATACGGCAATCGTCTTGTTTTTGTCTTCCGTCATCAAGAACCTCCTTTTTTGGGTTTTTACACCCCCATATGTCAATCGGTCGGGCGTGTAAAAAGCTCGCTTCGGTAGGTTCTATGACATCCAGCGCCGTTTCCGGATTATATGCCCCGGCTGACGGGTATCTGCCCCATTCCCATGAGCCGGTCAAACGCACTTAAAAGATTATGTGTAAAACCCAAAAATGCCGCGGTCTTTCGTTTCAGGGCCAAAAGCCAGTGACGCTGGCGGGATTTTCCAAGAAGGGGACTCCATCTGCCGCATCTAAGCCGCTGATGCAAACAGGACCGGATGACATCCACCGGCGCATGAAAGCGCTTGAAATAGCCTTCCGGCTTCATCCGGATCACGCATCCGCAATCCGGGCAACGAAATCGGCGCAAATACAGGCATTCATCAAAATCGTCGAAATAGGCCGTTACAAATCCGTGCTCCCAGACCCTCACGGAATCGCATCGGGGACACTGCGACGGCCTTTCCCACTTAAAATTTTTGCCTTGTTCAGAAATATCCTTGAGTTTTACGCGAACGGGAAGTATCATTTTTCCAATCTTTGGTTGGTCGGATTTTCCGACCTTTGGTTCAGGGGGGATCGGTCGGCACAACCGCCCCCCATTCTTTTCCAAATAAAAAAGCCACGTTGCCAGTGGCTCATTTAATCTGAAAATTTGTTCCCGTTTGTCAATTATTTTGAAAATTTCTCGGCGGG
>JAFDGP010000362.1 GCA_019309245.1 Deltaproteobacteria bacterium
GATAAAGTCTGGTTCTACGATGTTCGCGCCGACGGTTTCGACCCGGATAAGATTTCCGGAGGCGGACGACCCGAGACACCGGATAAGAACAACATCCCCGAACTTCTAGTGCAATGGGGTGATTACAAAAAGTCGGGATACAAGAAGCCACCAGGAGTTGAAGGCGGGACCCTTTTGGAGGCAGGGAGTGAGGAGCCTCATTGCTGGTGGGCCACGATCAAGACGGTCGTGGAGAACGATTACAATTTAGCTGCGGGTCGCTACAAGCCACAAATATCTGAAATAGTTCCTGACGATGACCCTGCTGAGTTGATCCGGGAGACGCTTGCAATTGAGAACGAAATTACAAACGGCCTGGAAAAGTTGCTCCAGGATATGGAGGCTGTCAAATGAAGTGGCCTCAACTAAATCTTGAGCAGCTGGCTGCCAATGAAAGAGCTTCGATCAAAATCGGACCTTTTGGGAGCCAGTTGAAAAAATCAGAACTTGTTGCTTCTGGTATTCATGTCCTTGGTATTGAAAATGTCCTGAATAATAAATTTGATGAGCTTGGTGAAAGATACATTACTGAGGAGAAATTTGAAACACTAAAAACCGTTGAGGTTAAGCCAGGGGATGTATTGATTACTATGATGGGAACTATCGGTGAAGTCGCGATAGTCCCCGAAGGTATTTCTAAATCTATCATGGATTCTCACTTATTACGATTCCGTCCGAATTTTGAACTTACAAATTCGGAATATGTTTCGTGGTTGATTAGGGGTAGCTCTGCTACAAAGGCAGCCATTCATGGTCGTGCCCATGGTGCCATTATGAAGGGCTTAAATTCAAGTATAATTAAATCCCTTCCCGCTCCCCTTCCTCCTCTTTCCGAGCAGCAACGGATAGTAACAATCCTGGATCAAGCCGATGCTTTGCGAAAGAAACGTGCCGAAGCCGATAAGAAAGCTTTTCGAATCCTTCCTACCCTCTTCTACAAGATGTTTGGTGACCCGGCTACAAACCCGAAAGGCTGGCTGACGAAGCCGCTTGGAGAAGTTACTATAGGCAATCCACAATATGGTGCCAATGCAAGTGCCACCGAGTGGACAGAAGGCTCACCACGCTATGTGCGAATTACCGACATCACTGACGATGGTCGTTTGCTAAAAACAGGCGTCGTAACTTTAGACTTAGATAACTGGGCTCCATACCAGTTAACTACAGGGGATCTCCTGTTTGCCAGAAGCGGAAATACAGTTGGTAAAACCTACTTATATCATCCTCAAGATGGTCTTTGTGCATACGCCGGTTATCTGATTCGATTTAAGGCCGATCAAAATCAAGTACTTCCCTGGTACTTGTTTGCACTCACACAAACTGGTTATTACAAAAGTTGGGTCGAAACAAGAAAACGAGTGGCCGGACAGCCTAATATAAATGGCAAAGAATATGCGAGTCTTCAAGTACCCTGCCCACCAATTGCGCTCCAGGAAGCCTTCGTCGAGAGAATCGAAAGATTAATTGATCTACGGGACAAGAGGAACACAACGGAGAAGAAAATAAGACAACTATACGGTGTTCTCCTTCACCGCGCCTTCACTGGTCAACTCACAGCCAAATGGCGCGAAGCCCATATGAAGGAACTATTGGCCGAAATGGAAGTGCAAGCCATGGCTCTTGAGAGTCCACCTCCGTCTAAAAGGACACCGATGGGCGAGCCCAAGAAACGTCATGCAGGCCATGACATGTTCAACAAGGCCGCCCTGGCAGCCTATATCACGGATCGATGCCATGCACCGGACAGCCCTATAGGGCGGGTAAAGCTCGCCAAGCTCTTTTATCTGGTCCAGAAAAAGGCCGAGATCGAACTCACGGAAACCTTCATGAAGAGGGCAGCCGGGCCGCTTGACGATGAAATCCATAAATTTTTGAGTCTCGCCCGGAAAAACAAGTGGGTTATCCTTGGCCGAGACCAGGGTGATTTGAAACCTGTGAAACCGGGTGCGAATGTTTCAAAGGCCGTCAAACAGGCAGAAAAGGTTATGGGCTCGGCAAAGGTCAAGGTTGATGAAATGCTGGGCCAGATGAAGAGCTGGGGATACCAGGCCTTGGAGCGTTGGGCCACCGTTCTGGACGCGGCCCTTGAGCTTGGTGCTGATGGGAAGCCGGTGACTGTAGATGAAATCAAAGAATCTATCCAAGGCAATCCGGAATGGATGAAGAAGTTGGATCGAGATGAATTTTCCGATGAGAAAATCGATGCCGCGCTTCGAGGATTGCGCGGGTTCGGCTTTATCACAGAACAACAATAATGGAGGTGCGTTATGCCCAAGAAACCGCAGAACCACGGAAAGCCCTGGACCGGCAAGCAGGTTCAGCAGTTAGAAAAACTCGTTGACCAGAATACCCCCACACGGGTGATCGGTCTCAAACTCGGCCGGACCGAGGGCTCGATCCGGTCCAAGGCAAGCGAGGAAAACATCTCGCTCAAGCCGACGAACCAGTCGCCTTACAACCGACGGAAGAAATAGGGAGTGTCCTACAGACGAATGAGTGATGATCTTGAAAAGTTCCGGCCTGCTTACCTGAGAATCCAAAAGGATATGGATCGGTTGGCCCGCATGGTCAAACATTCTTATTTGAATATTTATGAGCAGATGGAGCGGTCCCTTGAACCGATCCGGCGGCAGCACCT
>JAFDGP010000363.1 GCA_019309245.1 Deltaproteobacteria bacterium
CGATGGCGCGGACGCTTCGCGCCGCGCCATCGGCCCCGCGTATTGCCATCCGCATGCTGTTCGGCGCTTCGCGCCGACCATCACGCGGCTGCAGCGGACGGCGTTCCACGCGAGCAAGCTCGCGTGTCCACCGCCGCTGATCCGCGGGGCCGTTATGCAAGGAGAAAATATGAAAAAAAGTCATATTTCTACACACAGGATGGATGAATTATTACCAGGGGCTTAAGGGAGATATTATCCGATTTGGAGGCAGCTTTGTTGACGAACATGGCTATGGGTGTGTATTCTGGGCGATTCCGCCCACTCATTCCAATCCATTCCGTCCACTGATTACGATTGATTCCGTCCACCGATTCCGAAGCATTCCGTCCACTTTGAAGTCGGTTATTTTGGATTGCGGCTCTGGATAGTTTAGTTACATGGCCAAGAGGAGGATATCCATGCGAAAAATCAGAGAGGTGCTTAGGCTCAAGTGGCAGCACGGATTGAGTAACCGTAAAATCGCCCACAGTTGTTTAATCTCACACAGCACGGTCAGGGAGTATCTCCGAAGGGCCGAGCATGCCGGTTTGAGTTGGCCTCTTGCGGAAGATCTGGATGACGGGGCTCTTGAAGGACTGCTTTTTCCTGCCCCGAAATCTACGCCGGACGGTGTGTGCCGGATGCCCGACATGAGCTACATCCACAAGGAACTTAAACGAAAGTCCGTAACCCTTCAGTTGCTCTGGTACGAATACAAGGAGGCGAACCCTGAAGGCTACCAGTACAGCCGATTTTGTGAACTTTACCGGCACTGGGTCGGCAAGCTCGATGTTTGTCTTAGGCAGCACCACAGGGCTGGCGAAAAGCTGTTCATCGATTATGCGGGTCAAACGATACCCATCTACGACCCTGGTGGCGGCCAAGCCAGAGACGCTTACCTGTTTGTTGCCGCCCTGGGGGCAAGCAATTATACCTTCGCAGAGGCCACCCTGGACCAGAGCGCGCCTTCGTGGATCAAGCTCCATGTCCATGCCTTTGAATTTTTTGATGGGGTTGCCGAAATCCTGGTTCCCGACAATGTTAAGACAGGGGTGAAAAACCCGTGTCGGTACGAACCCGATATTAATCCAACCTATCAGGAACTGGCCCGGCATTATGGCACCACAGTGATCCCGGCAAGATCTGGTAAGCCAAAAGATAAGGCCAAGGTGGAAGCGGCCGTTTTGTGTGCCGAACGCTGGATCCTGGCTGCTTTAAGAAACCATAAATTCTTCAGCCTAGCCGAACTCAACAAATCCATTGCTGAAAAACTGGTCGAGTTCAACGGGCGCAAATTTAACAAACTCGACACCACCCGAAAGGCCCTGTTTGAAAAACTGGATCGGCCGGCGCTCAAACCGCTGCCCCGGCGTCGCTTTGAATATGCCGAATGGAAAAAAGCCAAGGTCAATATCGATTATCATATCGAGGTGGATCGCCATCTTTACAGTGTGCCCTTCCAGCTCGTCAAACAACATGTCGACGTACGGATAACCGCCGGCACGATTGAAGTGCTGTTCAAAAACCGCCGAGTGGCCAGTCACCAAAGAAGTTATCACCCAGGCGCCTTCACCACCGTGACCGATCATATGCCCAAGTCTCACCAGAGATATGTGCAATGGACACCGTCACGAATTATCCGGTGGGCCGGCAAAAACGGTCCTAATACCCAAAATCTTATTACCCGTGTACTGGAAAGCAGACCCCATCCTGAACAGGGCTTTAGATCGGCTCTTGGTATCATGCGTTTGGCCAAACGCTATAGCCCTGACCGCTTGGAGGCGGCCTGTGGCCGGGCTCTTGCCATCAGAGGATACTCATACAAAAACGTGGAGTCCATCCTCAAACACGGTCTCGATCAACAAGCGCTCCCGGCAGATGATCCCGGCAAGCAAGCCCGCCCCGTCGTTCACCCTAACATCCGGGGCAAACAATATTACGCGAAAGGAAACTGTCATGCTCAACGAACAGACCCTTGAAAAACTCTCAGCCATGCGACTCACCGGCATGGCCGAAGCCTTTGCCGAGCAACTCCGACAACCTGGCATCGCCGAGCTGAGTTTTGAAGAGCGCTTCGGGCTGCTGGTCGATCGTCAATGGATCTGGAGAGAAGATCGCCGAATGAAACGGCTGCTCAAAAACGCCAAGCTCAGACTCGATGCCTGCATCGAGGATATCGACTACAAAACCCCTCGCGGCATCGACAAGTCCGTTATTCTTCGGCTGGCTTCCTGTGACTGGATCAATCAAGTTCAAAATGTCATTATCGTCGGTCCCACTGGCGTTGGAAAAACTTACCTGGCCTGTGCCCTTGCTCACCGGGCTTGCCGTAGCGGGTTGTCCGCATTTTATATCCGTGCACCCCGGCTGTTCCACGCTGTCGCCTTGGCCAGAGCAGACGGCTCTTACCCCAAGCTCATGAACAAACTGGCCAAAACAAAAGTCTTAGTCATCGATGACCTAGGCTTAGCCCCTTTGAATGACCCACAACGGCGAGACCTGCTGGAAATCATCGAAGACCGCCAAGGGCTCTGTTCTACCGTAGTGGCCAGCCAACTGCCTGTGGAAAACTGGCACGAAAACATCGGCGATCCCACAATAGCCGACGCCATACTTGATCGGCTCGTTCATAACGCCCATCACATCAATTTGAAAGGAACTTCCATGAGAAAAAAACGAGCAAAGTCACCTCGCGCCTCTGGGGCCTCGTAATGGGATCTTCAGATGCCACAATCCAATAGGTCCAAAACTGCTTCTGGAGGGGCAACCTCAACCATGAGCCGTGATAAGATCGGCCGTTACAGGGCCTCTGAGAAATCCGTTTTTTGCCCGTCGGATCCCAGAGGAACCAAAATGAAAAAATTTTATTCAAAACCGAGGAGGACTTGAACAAAAATAAAACTCGTGGCACATAACCTTAACACAGCGTCGCTGCGCTCCGACTAACTGGACGGTTTACCTCGGAACGGCTGGACGGAATCAGCCGGAACAAGTGGACGGTTTACGTCGGAATAGGTGGACGAATTGAGTGGAATAGGCAAATAGGTGGACGAATTGAGTGGAATAGGCATCAATAGGCACCGAGTCAGAAAGGTGATCCAGGAAGACGGAAGATTGGTGGTCCATCTGACAGCTGACAACAGATTTCGATTGCTTTGTTCTTCCTGTGGAAAGAAGAGGCCCGGCTACGATACCCTTCCACAGAGACGTTGGCAACACGTACCACTTTGGGGGGATTCCCGTGGATCTGGTCTACGCGCCGCACAGGGTTGAGTGCGCCCCCAGTGTGGCATCAAGGTCGAAGCCCTCCCATGGAGTCACGGCAAGAGTCCAGTGTCTGAGCCATTGTCGCTCGTATTGGCAACATGGGCTAAACTGCTTGCATGGCAGGTTGTCGGGCAGCTGTTTTGTTTCCATTGGAACACGGTAAGAAAAGCAGTCAGAAACGTTGTAGACTATGGCCTTGAGCACCGAGACACAGACAATGTGCTCTATATTGGGATCGATGAAATATCTCGAAAAAGGGGCCATATTTACCAGACTCAAGTCTATGATTTGACTGAAAAACGCTTACTGT
>JAFDGP010000035.1 GCA_019309245.1 Deltaproteobacteria bacterium
TCTACAGGGCAGTAGTAGATGAAGTCGTGCTGTTTCTCAAAGGTCGGACCCCGGAACTCGTTGAGCGTATCAGGCAGGCCATGAAACAGTGTGCTGATAGGTTGGATTTTGAGGCGGCGGCTGCTCATCGTGACCGGCTCCTGGCCCTGGAGAAGACCCTGGAAAAACAGACCGCGGTTACAGCGGACTTCGCGGACCGCGATGTACTGGGCCTTGCACGCAAGGGAGCCGCGGCCCTGGTGATGCTGCTGTTTGTTCGAAATGGTTACCTTCTGGGCAGTCGGGCGTTTTACTTCCCCGAGGCCGTGGCTTCGGATCAGGAGTTGCTCTGCTCCTTTGTGCATCAATTCTATGAACAGGCGCTTTTTGTTCCCAAAGAGATCCTTCTGCCGGCCGTGCCGGAGGGCAGGAATCTCCTCGAAGAGATGCTTGGAGAACGCAAGGGGGCAAAGGTCTACCTCCTGATCCCGAAACGCGGAGAAAAGGCGAAGATCGTAAAGATGGCGACAAAAAATGCGCAAAAAGCGCTGGAGCAACGGCTTCAGGCGCTCGAGAACGAAGAGGGCCTGTTGGCCTTGATCCAGAAGCGGCTGGCCCTGGCCAGGCGCCCGGAACGCATCGCGTGCCTGGACCTTTCAAACGTGGCGGGCGCGGAAGGTGTGGGAGCAATCGTGGTATTTGATCATGGCCGGCCATCTCGAAAAGACTACAGGCGTTACAGGATCAAAGCGGCCTCCGGTCGTGACGATTACGGCATGCTCAGGGAGGTCCTGACCCGGCGCTATCAAAAAGACGAGGACAGCTTGCCGGACTTGCTCGTGGTGGACGGCGGCAAGGGGCAGCTCAATGCCGCAGCCGCCGTGCTGAAACAGATGGGACTTTGGGGCCGTCTGGATGTCATCGGCATTGCAAAAAGGGCCCCGGAGCGTGGAGACACCCATGACAAGGTATACAAGCCCGGCCGCAAGAATCCCGTAAGCCTTACAAGCGCGCCCCAGGTGCTTTTGTTTTTCCAAAGAATCCGGGACGAGGCCCATCGTTATGTCATCACCTACCACAAGAAACGCCGCATGATGACGTACCGGAAATCGGTCCTGGATACCGTGCCTGGCGTTGGGGAAAAGCGGCGGCAGCGGCTTCTTAAGCATTTTGGGAGCCTGAAGCGAATCAAGGAGGCCTCTTTTGAAGAGGTCCTGGCTGTGCCGGGCATGACCCGAAAGGCGGCCGGGGCGCTTGTAGAGGTTTTGAACCGGGAGAAGGAGCGTATCGCCCCTGCATCGGGAGGCGAAAAAACATGGAGTGCCGCAACATGAGCAGTACCCATTCTCGCCGGATCAGTAGAACCTATTCGGGTTCTTTACCACCCAGATCGATGCTAAAAGGCCCCGAGCTGGCAGGGGCCGATTTTGACGTCCAGGGCGTTACACGCGGCTGCAATCTTGAACTTGTGCAGGTCGTGGGCTTTGGCGATTTCCCACGCCCGCTTGCAGGGAAGGCGGCCATCCGTGATCCCTTGAAAAATTGCCTTTTTAAGGGGTTCGGGCACGGACCGCACGGGCGTGAGCACGTTTTTTCCCGGTCCATAACCAAAGAGGCCCAGTTGGCACTTGACCAGTCGCAGCTCAAGCAGATCGGCTGCACGGCCGACCTCGATGGGTGAGAGATGATGGGCTATGGCGATCTTGAAGGCAACAGCGCAGGAAAGCCTTCCTCCGTCGGCCTTGTGCACAACGATATCTCTCAATGCCGGGCTTAATGGAGCCCCGGCACCGTGTTTTTGAGCGAAACGTTTTGGCGTGCGGGTTGGCCGAGTCATGGGATAAAGGTCCTCAATGTTTTGAGAGCGTTACACAACGCACTGCCGAGCGGATGGGTGCACAAAATATTTCTCCGTAAGCGAGAGCATCGCGTTTCGCAAAGATCTTGCTTCGGGTAGTTGGCCCTGATCTCCCTTTGTGACATAGCCACGCGTTTTTTTCAATGGGAAAGGATCTTCCCGGGAATAGATATTCTGGAAATGTTGTTGACAGGCGCATTTGATCGTGGTACATGAGAATAACTTGCAGTTTAACGGGTGCCTTGCGACATGTCCCATCCGTTTCAAAAGGTCTTTTTGGGGGCCGTCACGAGCAGATGGCTAGGCTTTTTCGCTAGCCTTCGGAGAGGGAAAAAGAGGCGCCACGTGTGAATTTTTATACCACTTTTGGCTAGGCCTTTTCCCTTTTCAGCCGAGGCGTGTCGGCGCATGCGTCAGGCAGTTTGTCTGGTGATTTTATAACCTCTGGCTATTGCAGGTTTTTTTAAAGGACTGTTTTTTCGCTGTCCCGTTTTTACCGGTTGGCACAGACCTTGTAAGATAGCGGTGTAGTAGAAGGATTTTACGAGCAGCATGTGACACGCAGGTAGCCGGGCAGTGAAAAAGAAAATGCTTGAAATACAGCACCGATTGAATCCTCTTCATGTGTATTGCCGCTTGATTGAAAGAGGGTGCAGCAAAAAACTGTCCTTTTCGATTTGTAAGTATTACGAGATACTCATATACAGTTGGCTGGTCTGGTTTACCATTCTTGGCATCCAAATCTGTAGGATTGCAAAACCGACAAGCTGACCATCAGGGTTCGTTTTAGTGACAGACGAACGCCAGTAAATATCCATCCACCACCCGGGGGGGGACATCCCGAACCGTAAAATTTAGTCCGGCACCACGAGGCCCAAGCAGGAGCATTTGGCTGCGGGGTGAACCGTCCGCGGTTTGTTGTGCGTTTATTGTTCGTGACGTTTCCGCGGAAACCAGCGGGCGGGGTCAATGCGAAACGCAGGCGAACCGCCTGATTTTCGGGGGACTGCTGCTGGCTGAGCAGGCAGGTGTTCCAAGGCACGGTGAGCGGTAACGCCACCATGGCGTAAGGATTTGGTGCCAGGAACGGATAGGGGTAATGATCAACCTTGTCTGAAACAGATTTCTGAAGGGGGGAGAACATGAAGAAAGCGTACACGTTGTTGGGGGGAGTGGCGTTTGTTTTGGGGATGGTTGGGACGGCCTGGGCCATTCCGGTGACCTATAGTGATCTTGTATTGATGTTCCCTCCCGCCTATGTCTCCGAAGGAGAATCCACAACCTGGCAGCACGACATCAATGACGACGGATTTAACCCGAGTGCGGATACGCTCAGTTCGGTGAGGCTGACCCTGTTACTCAGTGATGACCTGGATGTTTCCATGGCTTGTTGGTGGTCCCATGAGCTGGAATATGGGAGCCTGACAGTCGGGAGCGAAACCTATGACCTGGGAGAAATCGACTTCGGTCTGTACCGGGTTTCCCTGAGTGCCTTTGTTCAGCTCCAGGATCAAGGATTATTGGACGTTACCCTGAGCAGCACTGGTGGGGATTTTTATTTTTGGGGCTCCCAACTCACTGCAAGAGCCGAGCAGGTGGCCCCTGTACCCGAACCCCAGACCATGCTGCTTCTGGGATGCGGGCTGATCGGTCTTGCCGGGCTGGGACGGAAACGGCTTTTTGGGAGCGGGGGGGAAACAAAGAACACCCGGCGCTTCGTCCGACATTCGCTCCTTCGAGGCATTCGACCCAACTTGAAACAAAGAAAGAACCAGGCGCTTGCCTAACTGTTGTTCAAATGCCTTGATGCAGGAGTACCTTCTTGGCGGGTGCTGTGATGATTCCCTGAAAAGTGGAACAATTGTCACCACAGATGAGAAGAAAAGTACCACGTTTGGAAAAATGTTTGCTGATATTCATGGGCTGAAAAGATGGCATTCTAAGAGGCATGAAGAGCAATGCGCAAAATCGCAATGCATAACAGGCTGAAATAAAAGAAAGATGGATGACGGTGGCTTCTCGCCCATTTCCAATGAAGATCTTGGCACGGCGCTTGATAGAAGAGTAGATCCAACTACGAGATCAACTCGGCAATGCCCGCCAAAGGATCTCAGATCGACACGGCGAAAGGGGAGAGACCATGCGGGAAAGGCTACTTAACGTACAACATCGATTCAACCCCCTTCATGTGCACTGTCGTCTGGTGGAACGGGGCGTGAATCAGGCTGTGTCATTGTCCATCTGCCGGTGGTACGAGGCGCTGGTTTACGGCTGGCTGGCCTGGCTCAGTGTGGTCGGGATTCAGTTGTGCAAGGTGTTACGGGCGGGGAACTGAACAGCATGTTGGATCATCACCATACCACTCTGCGTGAAATCTACTTGCTGTAGCTTAAAGATATGGAAGGAGAAAGTGAACAAGATGAAAATCAAGGTGTTACCAGCGTTATTGCTATCCGTTTTATTGTTGGCGCCACCAAGTGTGATGGCTCTACCGACCATAGACGGGATATTCCACTCTTGGGAATACAGTGGCGTTTTTGAAGATGATGGGGTTGGGGCTAATGGCTACGTTGGGCCGGGTTGGGGCGGCCAGGACTTTGACGTGGAATTCCTCGGCCTGTCATACAATGCGGACACAGTATACTTCGGCCTCCAGACCGGTTTCGACTTGAAGGACGGTGTTACATATGGCTCCACGACATATTTTGCCGGTGATTTTTTCTTCGATACCGACCAGGACGACCTTTTTGATGATGTGGGGGTTGATTTCGCCATTGACTCCGCGGGCGGTGTGACCTTCGATATTTATCAAAGTCCGGCAAGTGAGAGTTGCACCAGTTTTACCAGCTCCAACCCCTATCAGGTGGATTTGAAGAAAAGCGCAGCAACGTATACCAACGTCGGGACAGGGGTATTCCTTCAACACGGAGATTCGTACGTCTTGGAGGGTAGCTTTGATTTGAGCTTGATGGGGCTTTCGAGTGTGCCCTCTGATATGGGAATCCACTGGACCATGTCATGCGGCAACGACGTGGGTAGCATTTACACGGCCCCCGTTCCGGAACCGGCCACGCTCCTGCTGTTCGGGGTGGGTCTGATCGGGTTTGCGGGCCTGGGCCGTAAGCGGTTGTTCAAACAGTAAGGAAGGATTGGAGGTTCGGATAATCGGCCGCTCGGGGTGTCAACCCGGAGCGGCCGTTTTGCGTGGGTGAGGCTGAGGGTGAATTTTGCTCGAATGATACTCCCCGTGTCGAACCTTGTCGGGTCTTGCGAAAAATCTTTTTTGGAAAAAAGAAACCTATCCCGCGTAATAGGCCACAATGGCTTCGCACAACCCCGCAATGGTATATTCCGAGGCCTCAATGTGGACGGTGAGGCCGAGCTGTCTTGCAGTATCGGCGGTGATCGGCCCGATGCAGGCTACGGCTACCCCTTCCATGAGGCGTTCCAGAGGCTCTGCGGCCAGGGCGGACACGAAGTTTTTCACGGTTGACGAGCTGGTGAAGGTCACCAGGTCAACCGCATGACGTTTGAGGCGGTCGATCAGCAGATCCACATCTTCACGAGCCGGCTCTGTCCGGTAGACGGCGATCTCATGAACCTCGGCACCCATACGGGCCAGTTCTTCCGGCAGAATCGGGCGCGCCTCCTTGGCCCGGGGCAGCAAAACCTTTTTGCCTTTCATTTGCTCTTTTGAAAAGGCCTCCAGGACGGCTTCGGCGCGGTAGGTCGCAGGCATGATGTCGCTTGCGAATCCGAATTGCCGCAATCGTTTTGCCGTGGCCGGCCCGATGGTGGCGGTTCGCACCCGGGCCAGTGCCCGGACGTCTTTTCCCTGCGTAAAGAGCCGGTCAAAAAAATGATCCACGCCGTTTACACTCGTTAAAATAAGCCAGTCGTAGATATGAAGGCGTTCTATGGCCACGTCCAGCGGTGTCCAGTCATCCGGCGGGACGATTCGGATGGTGGGACACTCCAGGCAATCCGCCCCTAGAGCGGCCAGGCGCTGGACCATTTCGCTTGCCTGTTGCCGTGTGCGGGTTACTACCACCGTTTTTCCGAAAAGGGGCTGGGTTTCAAACCAGTTCAACTTGTCCCTGAGCTTGACCACATCTCCCACAACAATGGCCACCGGGGGCTTGATACGTACCTTCTCCGCTTTTTCTACGATCGTTTCCAGGGTCCCCACAACGGTCGTTTGTTTTGGCGTGGTCCCCCATCGCACCAGGGCCACGGGGGTCTTGGGGTCCCGGCCGGCGGTCATGATTTCCCGGGTGATCCTGGGGAGGTTTTTGACCCCCATCAGGATGACCAGGGTGCCAACCCCTGTGGCCAATTTTCCCCAATCAATGGAGGAACGAGGCTTTGTAGGGTCTTCGTGGCCGGTCACGATCCCCACACTGGCCGCATACCTGCGGTGGGTCAGCGGGATACCCGCGTGAGAGGGGGCAGCCACGGCGGATGTGATCCCGGGAACCACCTCAAAAGGGATATGCTCTGCCGCCAGGGCCTCGGCTTCTTCGCCCCCGCGGCCGAAGATGAAGGGGTGGCCGCCTTTGAGCCGAACCACCATGCGCCCGTTTTTGGCCTCCCGTACCAGGAGCTTATTCATTTCTTCCTGCGGCAGGGTATGGGCGCCTTGCCTTTTGCCGACGTATATGGTCTTTGCGTTCGGTTTGACGTGCCTGAGCAGGCTGGCTGAGGCCAGATGGTCATAGATGACTACATCGGCCTGTTGGAGGCATCGTTTGCCCTTGACCGTGATCAGATCCGGATCTCCCGGTCCTGCCCCGACCAGATAGACCTTGCCTGAGCTCATCCTTTCAGATCCTGAACCGATTGGCCGTAGACCTTTTGCAGAATTTCTTTTCCACCCTTTTCAAGGAGCCGATCCGCCAGTTCAATACCCAGTTCAACCCGCTTTTCCACCGGGCCGGAGCCGGCCTCTCGGATCAGCACCGAGCCGTCGATTTCGGCCACCATGCCTGTAAGGGTTATTTCCTCTCCCGCCACCCCGGCCATTCCGGCGATAGGCACCTGACAGCCCCCTTCAAGCCGGGCCAGAAAGGCCCGTTCGGCGTCCACGGCCAAGCGGGTTTCCCGGTGGTTCAGAGGAGCGATCAGCTCCCGGACGGTTTCGTCATCCTGTCTGATTTCAATGGAAAGGGCGCCTTGTCCGATCGCAGGGAGCATGAGAGATTCTGGGATGTACTCGGTGACCCGGTCTTCAAGGCCCAATCGTCGAACCCCGGCGGCGGCCAGAATAATGGCATGCAGGTTTTCCGATTCCAACTTCCGCAAGCGGGTGTCCAGGTTGCCCCGGAGGGGATGGACACGCACATCGGGCCGGTGGTGGCGGAGCTGTGCACTTCGTCTCAGGCTGCTTGTGCCCACACGGGCGCCCTCGGGCAGAGCGTCAAACCCATAGCCGTCTCGTGAGATCAGGACATCCAGCGGGGTTTCTCTTTCAGGCACCGCTCCGATACACAGTCCGGGAGGAACCTCTGCGGGCATGTCCTTCATGCTGTGTACGGCCAGATCGATTCGTTTATCCAGGAGTGCCGTCTCAATCTCTTTAACGAAAAGGCCCTTTCCGCCGACCTGGGCGAGTGGGACATCCAGGATCTTGTCTCCTGTGGTCTTGATTTTGATGATGTCCACTTCCAGGTCGGGATGCAGCGATTCAAGACGAGCCCGGACCCATTCGGCCTGCCAGAGCGCCAGGACGCTGCCTCGGGTGCCGATCTTGAGCGTCTTCATGATGATGAACTGCCGCAGGTACTGCAACTTCCGGAGCTGCAGGAGCTGCAGGCCGACCCCTGCGAACTGGTAAACCCGCTGTCACTCTTATGGCTGACAGTGGAGAGCAACTTTTTGACTTTCCTGCTTTGGCAGCGTGGGCATACGGGCTTTTCGTTTCCGAACACGAGGATCTCAAAATTCTTTTCACACGTAGGACAAAAGTACTCAAAGATCGGCATAATGTTTCCTCTCCCCAAAAGACGTGCCTGCCATGGTCTCAAACCATGCGGCCGTTCAAAATTAGAACTTATATCTCTAACATATTTTTGAAAAAGGTACAAATTCAAAACCATCCTATCAAAAACCTTCCAGCGACCGGTACGGCGATCATGCATCGCGTCGGCCGGGAATCGACATTTTCCGTGTCTTGCTTGTGGCCGGATGATGCCGTAACAATACGTAGGTGGCCCCGGCCCCGCCGTCGCAGGCCTGGGCGCTCGTAAACGCGATGACCCATTTTCGCCAGGGCCCGCTCGTGAGCCATTCTTTTACCTTGGCCTTGAGGACAGGCTCGTTTCGGGAAGACAACCCTCGCCCGTGAACCACAAGAAGCGCCCGTTTGCCGGACAGCAATGCCTCTTTTAGGAATCGGTTAAAGGCCTCTTCTGCTTCCTCGACCATCAGGCCGTGAAGGTCCAGGTGCCCCTGAATGGAGAAATCGCCGCGGTGCAGCCGCGTGGCGACTTCCGGATTTACGCCGTATCCAATGCCTTCCATGTACTCGGGCGTGTCCGAGACCACAAAACCCTTGCCCCGTTCCACCAGGTCCTCAAGACGCGCCAGGGCCTCAGCGGCCTCCGAGGGGTGATGCGGCCTTTTCAAGGGACTGGGTGGTTGCTCATCAATCGGGGGGCTGTCTTCTCGCTCCAAAGGGACCACCCCGGCCATGGCTTCTTCAAACAGCCGCTGTTCTTCGGTATGATCGAATTGGCCGTGCGGCCGTCGCTTGGAGGTTCTGGCGCGGATTTTGGACGAGGCCTTGGGCAATATCCGGCCCTGGAGCAAGGATCGAAGATTCTCAAAAGGCCTGTAGGTGGCGCTTTGTCTGGGTGGTTTGTCTTTCATGACGGTGGCACCTGGTTTTGACAAGTCTGTCCTGAGGTGCTAGTTTCGGCCCGCAAAAGGATAACCATCAGGGAGGCGCACCATGAAAGTGACCTGTGACAAATGCGATTGTGACATGACCATAACATCTACCTTCAGATATGTTTGCCCACAATGCAGGCACGAAATCGAGATGCAGTGGGTCCAGGAGGCCAACAAGAAACACTGGGATACCCACAAGAAGAACATTGAATGGGCAAAGATCAAGGACAATGAGGTCATTATCGTCAAGTAATCGGCTGCGGTTGATTACAAGCCGGTACCTTCATTGCCGAATTTTGTAACCCACAGGGACAAAAACACGAAAGCCTCAATGTTTTTTTCCCGTGCTTTCAATCTTTCGTGTTTTGCGCCCTTCGGGCTTGAGAACAGCACGTGGTTATCTTTTAAAGTTTTTCGCCGCAAAAAACGCATATTGTTCTCAATGCGTGTGCCGCGATTTGAATCGAGTTTCTTAAGAGGGTTCACGCTCCGATCAGAACCACGTGCCCAAGTTGCGGGAGTTGGGGCAGGATTTCATTGATCATGGGGCCAACATCAGCCAGGGCGAACAGGGCCGTGGCCCCGGAGTCCCCAAGGATATGCAGCATCTCTTTGCCCTTGTACAGAGGGTTAAAAGGCACTGCGACCGCCCCAATTTTCAGGGTTCCAATAAAGGTGTACACGAATTCTGCGATGTTGGGCAGCATGATGGCCACACGATCGTTCTTCTGAATACCGAGCCCCTTGAGGGCGTTGGCAACCCGGTTGGCGCGCGCGTCCAATTGCTTGAACGTGATAACCTGCCGCCCCAGATAAAGCGCTGGTACATCCGGAGCCCCTTGGGCCCAGGCCTCCACTGCACCGACTAGGTCACGTCTTTTTGGGGCCTGTTCCCGACGCATCATCTGCCTCTTTCATTAATTGCCGTTTGAGCACTTTTCCGGTCATGCTTCTAGGAAGAGTATCTCGAAACCGAATCACATCCGGGACCTTGAAGGCGGCCAACAAGTTCCTGCAGTGGCTGATTAACTCCTTGCGGGATACCGGCTTGGCGGCCAGGACAAAGGCCACGATTTCCTCGCGTTCCGCCTTGCGCCGTCCAACGACCGCCGCTTCCTCAACAGCGGGGTGGGTGCAAAGAGCCGCTTCCACCTCCCGTGGCGAGATGTTGAGGCCGGCCTTGACAATGATTTCTTTCTTGCGGTCAGTTACAAAAAAATACCCGTCCGTGTCCTGGTATCCCAGATCTCCCGTGAGGAACCACCCGTTGACGCAAGCCTTTCGGGTTTCATCCGGCAAGTTAAAATAGCCACGGGTGACACCCTTTCCTTTTACTGCAATTTCACCGACTTGGCCTATTGGTACAGGCCGGCCTTGTTCATCGACAATGGCCATTTCAAATCCATTCAAGGGCAGTCCGATAGAGCCCGCCTTTGACACACCGCCAGGCGGGTTGAGACAGCAGGCGGCCACAGTTTCCGTCAGCCCGTACCCCTCTAGGACCCTGGCTCCGAGCGTCTCCTCAAGCATTTCGACAGCTTCTGCCGGCAAGGGGGCGGCCCCGGAAACACAGAGCCGAACGCTTTGAGGCAGCGACAAGCCCTTCCTCGCGATGATGGCCTGTAAGTGCAACAAGATCGTTGGAATGGCCAGAATCAATGTAGGACGGGTTTCCACGATCATCTTCAGTAGCGCCGCCGGGCTGTATTGGGGGACCAGGGCAACACTCGCCCCGTGGATGAGCGCAAGGTGGAGCACGTTTGACAGGCCGAAGACATGAAAAAAAGGCAACACCCCCAGGAGCCTGTCTTGAGGTCTAATCTCAAGGGCTTGTTCTGTGGCTTCTTGTTCAGCAGCGACGTTTTCCGCCGACAACCTCACCCCTTTGGGCTCTGCGGTGGTTCCTGAAGTGTACAACAGGCACACGTCCTCATCCGGATCCGGCGACTCGGAAACAAACACATCGTAGGCTTCTCGCATCAGGGCTTCAAGGCTGTGAATAGAGGCAGCTGGCAGATTCATGACGCGGCCATGGTGTCCCGGGCTTGAAGGTCAAGCCCCCCTCTTTTTTATATGAGTGTTGGACGGGTTGAGGTTGTTCCATAAAAAAAGACGTGCAATCAGGCTGTTAGAAATCTTTTTCACCATACTTTCTCTGATGTCTTGGTGTCAAGGTATAAAATCTGCCCAAATGGCACTAAATTTGCTTCCTTTGTAGGCGCTTGACAGGGGTACAAAGGACCGATTCCGGCGTTTTTCGAAGAGACGGCTATGAAAAAAGGGTATATCACAGCGGTAGTCCTGGCGATTCTGCTCTGGACGGGGTTTATGGTGTATCGACACCATAGAAATCGGGACGACACGGCCTCGTACAGACAAAGAAGACAGAAACAGATGGCCGAGATTGCCAAAAAAAGTCCACGGGGGGCCATGGTACTCGTCGGAAGGGCCCTGGATCGGTATCACAGGGAGCATGGCAGCTATCCGGCCAGACTCCAGGATATCTATCCGAAATACCTGTCCAACAAGGCGCTCCTTGAACAAACAGGGTTTCATTATGAGCCCAGAGGAAATGACTTTTACTTGAGTACCACCTTTACGGTCGGGCAAAGAGAGGTCCTTGCCTATATGGAAAAAGACCTTAGACCTCAGCTCGACATGGGTGTGATGGTGGCGGCGAGCGCTCCCAAAAAGCGGATCAAAAAGGCTGAAAAGGTGGTTGAGCCCGAGCGTGCCGGGGTATCCATGGAAACCAGGCTGGCCCTGGCCAGAGAGAATCTGATCAACGCCTTACGCCGGGGGGCGTTTAATGTGGCCTCGGTTTCCACGCCGGATGAAGAAGAACAGCGGCTCATTTCCGCTGTCATGCCTAAAGTGGTTGCCACTTCTCAAGAGACCTCCGGTCCGGGCCCGGAATTTGACCAGCGATACCTCGTCTGGAAGGGACCATCCGGGGTGCTGGGGTTTAGTGACGTCCAGTATCCCGATAGCCGGCGATTATCCATCTACGCCTACGGCCGTTGGTATGACATCAAGATCCCTGAACCCGGTGAAAAGACATCGCGTTTTCCGGATGCGACCGTGCGCTCCAAGGGACCGGGGGAGCAAGACATGCTTGCCGGTCTTGAAAGGAATTTTCTGATCTGGAAGGACCGGCAGGGTACCATCGGCTTTGGAAACGTAAATTATCCCGAAGAGCGTCTCTCCGCGGTTTTCGACCGACATGCCTGGGTGGCAGTGAAAGCCCGCCCCGGCCCGGAGTCAACCACCGTGTCAGAACGGATGGGCCTTGCCAGATCGGAAAAATCCGTAGATGAGGTTGCTTCTATCCTCAGCAATCAGGTCCTGGTGTGGAGGGGCTCAAACGGCACACTCGGTTTTGGCAATGTGGACTATCCAACAGATGGAACCACCTTCGCGTACCAGGATGCTCAGTGGGTACAGCTAGACCGGCTTGCGGCATTGAATGCGAAAGAGAAAAGTCCGCATGCGCCGGAACCCAAGCAGTCTGCTGAGACTATTGCTTTTCGGTTCGGCGGCGACTTTCTGGTGTGGAAAGGCAAAGACGGAATACTTGGTTTCGGCAACGTACAGTATCCGGCCCGTGATGTGCAGGCCGTTTTCGACACGGGCGCCTGGGTGCGCACCGGCACCTCGGAACCGGTTGAAAAACGGGCCGGTGTGCGGGGGAACCAAGAAGGGGCAGTGGGTCCCCATGAAGACCTGGCCGCTGCCTTCAGTGACCGGTATCTCGTCTGGAAAGACAAACACGGGACATTAGGGTTTGGCGATACCCAGTATCCGGAGGCCAAGGGCCTGTCCGGCATCCATGTGGATGGGGGTTGGGAAACCGTGGCCAATTAGTCAGACCTGAAATCTGACAGCTGAAAACGCCATTCTGATAGGGGTATACGACGGAATTGAACCAGATGGTTTTAATTCGAGACAAGGACACTGCATCGGTGAACACTGCGGCTTTTGAACAGGCCGTCCAGGACGATCGCGGATTCACATTGATCGAGCTGTTGATGGTGTTTATCGTACTGGGGATTTTGGCCCAGATGACCACCCTGGTGGTCCTGGATATGAAGTCCAGGTCCCACGACCTGATGGCGCTTTCGGACGGACGCAACCTGGTGACCGTGATCAGAGACAACTTTGTGGACCTGGTGGATGTCGACTATACTCACAACCCGGGGGACGGGCCCAACATCGGTACCGTGGATACAGGCGGAGCGCCCAGGACGGAGCCCGTATTCCGTCTCTCGCCCGGCGTAGATGTGACGCTCACCGGAAAAAGCGATCCGACCGCCCCCGGGACCGGGTTTGTCCAGGGAACATTCTACCATACCGACGGCACCGATGACCCCATCACACCCAGCGGCAAGCGAGAGTTCTATTTTGTGGTCGATGAGCTTGGCACGGACGTATTGGCCACCTTTTAACGCGTTTTCGTGAATGCCTGGCCCTCCGAATTCTTCTTGACAGTCTCGACATTTTTTCCTGATATAAAGGCTGAGATGCTTGCCGATCTGGTAAAAAAGAACCGGAGTTATCGAAGGTTCCACGAAGACGTCACCGTGGAGGAGACCACGCTCAGAGAGCTGGTTGCACTGACGCGGCACTGCGCGTCAGCGGCCAACCTGCAGCCGTTGAAGTATATCCTCTCATGCGATCGGGAAACGAATGCCCTTATCTTTGAAAATCTTGCCTGGGCCGGATACCTGAAAGACTGGTCGGGTCCCGAACAGGGACAAAGGCCGTCCGCCTATATTGTGGTTTTAGGAGACACACGTGTGACGAAATCCTTTGGCTGCGACCACGGGATCGCCTGCCAAACCATGCTCCTGGGTGCTGTAGAACGGGGTCTGGGGGGGTGCATGCTTGGGGCGGTCAAAAGGAAAGCCCTGCGTGAGGCCCTTGACATCCCGGCGCACCTGGAAATTTTGTTGGTGCTCGCCCTGGGCAAGCCCCGGGAAACTGTGGTGATTGATGACGTGGGTCCCGGAGGGGACATTAAATACTGGCGGGATGCCCACGATGTCCACCACGTGCCCAAACGCAGCCTGGACGAGTTGATCGTCCGTTGTTTTCCAGGAACGCCTTCCTGAGTTTTTGCCAACGTCCCACACAGCCGGTCCTCGGTTGAGCTATGCCCAGAGTAGGTAGGCTCAGAGTGGCCCCTCCTAAGTCAGCCCTATGATTGTTTCCCGAGGAAAAGACTACCCGTCCGGTCGGTCATCGATGTGGAGGGGGAGATAGCGGTTGTTCCGGTGGGGCCCGGCT
>JAFDGP010000364.1 GCA_019309245.1 Deltaproteobacteria bacterium
CAATTCCCAGAAAAGATTAATCGTCCTTACTGCCTCAGAAAAATTTTCGAACCCCACGGGCTTTACGATATAGGCGTTGACGCCAAGATCATAGCTCCTGAGTCGATCCTCTTCAGCCGTTGACGTCGTGAGAATGATCACTGGTAGACGGCATAGGTTCCCGTCCTGCCTGATTTGCTTCAGGACAGCAAGACCGTCCATCTTTGGCATTTTGATATCCAGGAGCAGAATACCGGGCCGAGGGGCAGTTTCGGGTTCACTATATTTTCCCCGCCGGTGGAGAAAGTCCAGACATGATATGCCGTCGTGGACGATATACAGCGGGTTTCTGATGTGGTATTTCTTCCATGCCCGTTTGACGGCTACAATGTCGTGTTCATCGTCCTCAGCCATGAGGACAGTGAAAGGTTCTTTGGCCATTATTATTTCCCCCTTTGCGTCTTGGGAAGGGCAACAAAAAACGTGCTGCCTTCACCGATCTTCGATTCTACACGGACCGAGCCCTGAAGCTTATTGGCGGCTTTTTTTACAATAGCAAGACCGACGCCAGTGCCCTCATATTCCTCGCGGGTGTGTAGCCGCTGGAACACGCCGAATATTTGCTGATGGTAGCGAGGGTCAATGCCAATGCCGTTATCCCGTACGAACAGTTCATAGCGTTCCTCACCTGCCGGAAGCCAGCCGATTTCCACCCGTTTGTGTGAGGCATGATTGAACTTGACCGCGTTTCTGATAAGATCCTGAAAGATCTCCCTAAGCAGCGTTGGGTCCGTGTCAATCGTGGGCCAATTACCTTTGATGACCACCTCAACATCCGGAGACAAAGCAAGCGATGCGATTAGCTCCTGTAAAAAAATACCTACATCGACGGTCTGGGTCGGCATGCTCAGCCTGCCCACGCGAGAAAACTCCAGCAGGTCCTCGACCAATTCGGTACCCTGCCTTACAGCCCGTTTGAGACCGTCGAGATAAGTTTTCTGGTCGCCGTTGAGGGTTGCCTGGAGGTCCTCATACAAAAAGTCCGCGTAATTTCGGACGGCTCGCAGGGGCGCCTTGAGGTCATGGGATACGATGTAGGCATACTGAGAAAGCTCTTCATTTGCTGATTGAAGTTCGTCGGCCTCTATGGCAAGCTCCTTGTGTGCTTGACGCAATGCCTGCTCGACCCGCTTTCGCTGGATGAGTTCCAGCTTCAATTGTTCGGTAATCTCCGCCAGTTCAGCTGTGCGCTCTTTAACCCGCTGTTCCAGTCTGTCATGAGCCTCTTGTAACGCCTTCTCGGCCCACCTTCGTTGAGTTATATCGCGTATAATGTGGACACTTCCTGCCGGCACCCCTTCAGCATCCGTGTACACGGCCGCACTGATACTGACGTCAATGATCTTTCCGTTTTTGGTATATCGACGGCTTTCAAAGTCAAAGAAGCTTTCTCCCATCAGGACCTTATCGATCATCATCTTGGTCTCCGGCCAATGCTCTTCAGGAACATAATAAAGCTTCATCCCCAAAACCTCCCCCGGGGTCCAGCCAAATACCCGGGTGAAGGCGGGGTTGATGTACAGACCCCTGCCGTTCATATCGTATACAACCACCGGGTCCGGACACGCTTCCAGAACCGTATAATATCTTTCCTGGCTGTCTCTGAGCTGTTCCTCAATGCGCTTGAGTTCAGTGATGTCCAGGAAGCTTTCAAGTAGATGCTTCCGGCCGTTCAGTGAAACGGCTGCCACTGTCTTGAGAATCGGCACACCCTTGCCGCCGGCGGTTAGTAACAGACAATCGCAGTTGTGTACCTCTTGGCCGAGATCGCTGATCGGGCACTGCCCCGCTTTCTCGGGACACACATATTCGTGGCACACCTTGCCGATAATTTCCTTCCTGGAAGTGCCGATGATCCCGGCTGCCACAGGGTTCGCATCAACAATGACATGGGAACCCTCGTCGATAATGAGGACCCCGGCCTGCATGTTGTTGAATATGGTCCGCGAGCGTTCCTCGCTTTCCCGCAATTCCTCCTCCATCCGCCTGCGCTCAGTGACATCCACGATGTTTCCCAGGATGGCCGGCCTGCCCTCGTAGTCTATCCGGGTATTTCTCCTGGCGACCCATATGGTCTTTCCGTCTTTGGTCAGGCCACGGGCTTCGTATTTCGACGGACTGCCGTTTCCCCGCAGCCGTTTTTCCCGCATTGCATCGGTGAAAGCCCTGTCCTTCGGGTGGACCAGCCGCCGCGAATCCATCCCGATCAATTCGTCTTTGTCGTACCCGTAGATCCTGGCGAACTGCTCATTGGCAAATACGATTTTTCTGTCTTGGTCGATATAGATTCCCGTCAACGAACTCTCCACCAGCGTGCTGTATTTTTCCTCTGATTCTCGCAGGGCCTCATCCGTCTGAAAGACATCCCAGAAAAGGCGGGCGGCGGCATGATCCATAAACCGCACGTGTTCCGGCTTGGTCCGGGAGATCTCGTTGGCTATTTCCCGGCGGCCGGTTACCTCGATGATCATATTGAGTTCTTTGAGATGATAAAGATCGCGGTAGTCCCTTGTGGTAAAAACGCCTTTTTCCTGGGCATACCGATAACCGACCGCCTTGGGATTGGTGCATGCCACGCCGATAAGCCTCATCCGAAGGTGGCTGAGCCTTTCGGCCAATATGACGTCCATAATT
>JAFDGP010000365.1 GCA_019309245.1 Deltaproteobacteria bacterium
ACTGGGAAAATGAAGACATTAAAATGCGGAAAGATGCCGGACTTTTTGATGGAGAAAAGGCGGCGGCGGAAACAATGGAAGAAAGACGAAATGAGAAAGGAAAGCTGCTGACCATGCTCAGCGCTCTAGGTCTCCTTGGGAAAGACGGGTTAAAAGACTTGGCGGCCTTCCAAGAAGTCACGGGTTCCCTGCACAACGCGGTTGTGGGGTTTCTCGCGATAACTCCTTGCAAGCTATTCGTATTAAGCCAAGAAGACCTCTTTAAAGATAAGAGGCAGCAAAACATGCCGGGAACCACACATCACTATCCGAATTGGTCCATCAAGATGAAATACAGTGTTGAAGAGCTGTTTTCCAACCGGCAAGTACGAGCCTATTCCATGATGTTCCGGTCCTGGGTTGAAAGATCAGGTCGAGGTAAACCCCATACGAAAAGGAGGAAATCATCATGATTATGAGGGCTAGACCACACTCGGACATAACACCGGAATTGGTAAGAGAACTTGACAAGCTCAGATCGAGCAAAGCGGAAGCAGACAGGTCGGCACGCCAGAGTTGGCCGAAGGAACAAAAAACGTTTGAATATCATCTTAAGTCAAAAATAAAACAGGCGGTGGAGAAGATTTTGAAGGATCAAGACTATGATAAACAAAGAAAAGCAAGCAAAAAGATCGGGGGCGTCCGCGGAAAATTTCATCCATCCCTTGAGAGAACCAGAAAACGAACCTAATTCCCAAAGCATGAGTTCCAACGCTTTGGGAGGAGCAAAACGTGTGTCAGTAAGCAGCCGGATTGCGGTTCAAATCTACGAAATTCAGGATCCCAAGGAGGCGGAAGCGGTTGCAGCTCTGGGCGTGGATCGGATCGGAAGCGTCCTTCTTTCCGAAGACCGCTGGATGGTATCGGGCATCAAAGAAGCGGTTCGTGTATCGAAAAGCGCATCCATAAGACATAGCATCATTGCTCTATTCGGCGCTCTGGAAACCCTGTTTCGAGTCATTGACTTTTATCAGCCGGATATTCTGCACTTTTGTGAATCCCTTGTGAACCAATACGGAAAACCCGAGCACTGGGAGAAGCTTGTGGGCTTACAGGCCACGATTCGAGAAGCGTATCCAGAACTGGAAATCATGCGCACGGTGCCGATTCCGCCGGCTAGCTGGAATCAAAGACTACCAATCTTACAGATTACCGAAAATTTTGCACCAACCTCTGATTGCTTCCTTATTGATACGTGGATCGATCGAGAGCCTGTAACAGGATTTGTCGGCATTACCGGCAGGCCATGTGATTGGACATTGGCCAAGCAGCTGGTGGACGCAAGTTCGATTCCGGTGATTTTGGCCGGTGGACTGTCACCCCAAAACGTCTATGACGCCATCCTCGCTACAAGACCCCAAGGGGTTGACAGCTGCACAAAAACCAACTTGAATGACAGAAACGGCAACCCTATCCGATTCAAGAAGGACCTTGAAAAACTCACACGATTCATTGACGAAGTGCGCCGGGCGGAGAACTACCTCGCACACTGCGCGCTATGATACCGTGCCAGGAGCCCCACACTTGCACAGCAGCAATACGCCAACAGAGACACAAATCCAAGAAATTAATCGGATTCAACGTGATTTTTTCAGCCGTCTGATTCATGTCTTTGATCCTCCCTTGCCGGAAGGTGTCCCGGATCGGCTCAAACGCATCGTGGCCGTGGCTGATATCAGGCCAAGGGATACGGTTCTGGACGTCGGTGCCGGAACCGGTATCCTGATTCCGTTGCTTAAGATGTATCGGCCCAAAGAGATATATGCCTGTGACCTTTCCCAAGAAATGCTGAATCATTTAAAAAACCTGTATCCGGATGTTCATATTATTACCGGTGACATTCGTGACGTAGGATTGCCGAAGGACTGCATCAATGTCGTATTCATGAACGCATGTTACCCCAATATCGTGGACAAACACGGCAGCCTTTCCAATATCGTTCGCATGATGCGTGTGGACGGACGCCTTGTAATCAGCCATCCGATGGGAAAGGCTTTTATTGACATTCTGAAAAAACGCTCTCCTTTCCCACTGGATGATTTCCCCGGAAAGAATGATGTGAAGCGATTATTCGGTCCTTTCGGGCTCCGCATGAAAACCTTTATTGACGAGCCCGAGCTTTATATTCTCTTGCTGGTCAAAGAGGCGTTATCGGGATAATCCGATGAATAAACCCGGTGTTCGTATACAACAAGGGCCTCAACGTCTCAGCCCAGGACTCGTAATTTTGGCCGCGACTGCCTTGGCGCTGGTGATTGTCATTATTATTTGGATTCGTCGGGAACATCCTGAATTGATTCTCGAGTGGCGGGAACCTGCTATAACGGTATCCAACTTGGGAAAAGCCAATGCCCGGGTTTACAAGGTAGAAGCTTTTTTGTACGGCCATGGTGAAATCGCTTATATTACCAATATGCCAGCCGTTAAGGAAAGCATCATTGGCGCGACAGCGCGACAGCGATTACCCTTGCCGAAGATACCGGCGCCACCGGCGATGGGTAGTATTCAAGGGCCGTACTATTTGAGACTCGTCGTTCGATACAGTATGGCCAATATGCCTGTTTTTAGATATAAGACGGACCTGGTCCTCCGGTACGATCTAACAAAGAGGACATGGTGGCCCTGC
>JAFDGP010000366.1 GCA_019309245.1 Deltaproteobacteria bacterium
ATTGATGAGAAAGTACCGATTGGCTTTATAATGGATGATGGAACGGGTTCTCGGATCAAAATAAGCCGTGTCTCCGATATCATTGCCATAAAGGTGAAAGTCGTGAGTGAAAAAGAGTCTCACTTGACGCTCTTTTCCTTCCAGGTTTGTCACTTCGACCTTTTTAACATATACGTTCAAATCTAAGTCAACCGCGTCATTACAGTGAAGCTCCAAACACATAGACTCGTTTTTCAGGAAGACATCAGTCACGAGGCTGTTATCATGATATCTCAGCTCCCCTTTCCATTCCGGCCCCATCCAGGAAAAACGTCCATCCACCCACACCCCGAACCGGAAGGGATGTCCCTTTGAATGATTCTCTTGGCCTATCAAAGGGAAATACACATCCCGAATTCGATAATCCGAGTCGAAATTAAAAAGGAGATTGCCGTTGCTTACAGGAATGTCTTTGGGCATAGTTCCACCTCAATTGAGGTTCCATTACGAAAGTGCCATGTTGCCATGGGAGAAGGGGTTTCAAAAGACTGTCGGTCGGTAATCTGCCATTTCTGGATGGACATGGACACTGACTGATGTTTCATGCTCGTCGAGTATCTGCTGATACAACACTGAATACTTTTTGGCCATGCTTGTGATGGAGAAACGATTCTGCACATGCCTCTGGCATTCACAAGGATCAATGCCGTCAATGCGGTCAACCGCCCCAATCATACCATCCAGAGAATTCACCACAAACCCTGTTTTTCCGTCCACCACAATTTCTGGAACGGCTCCTTCCCTGAATGCCAGAATTGGCGTGCCGCACGCCATTGATTCGATCAGAATGAGCCCAAATGGCTCCCCCCACCGTATAGGAAACAAGGTGGCCCGTGCATGCCTGTACCATTGTTTCTTTTGCTCTCTGCTGATCTCTCCGATATAGATAATCTGTTTGTCGCAGTCCAGTAAAGGCTTCATTATCTTCTTATAATAGTCCTTATCAACATCGTGTTTACCGATGTCAACACATAGGTCGATAGAACCTCTCAAGCTTTTGAAAAACTCTTGGTCTGCGGATTTGTTCTGGACATAACCGGCAATGATAAGCTTGGAGCCGGTCTTTTTTGCAACTTCTATGGCTTTATCCTGTCCCTTGGCCGGAGTTACCCTGCCTATAGTAAATAGATAACGACCTTTGACCGGTTTGTCTTTAAAATGCCAGTCTTTCATTTCAATTCCATGATGGATAGTTGTAATATTCGCTAAGCCATTATACTGCTGTTTTTGGTATTCGCTTATTGCTACGAAATGCATAGAGGGATTTTGCATGGTGTTAAACCGCAGACAGTGGTCTTTTTTAATCCAACTGTCTTTAGCGGGCACATGGAGAGTCATCACGATTGGCAAAAGCGGACTGAATACCCCATCATAAATGTACTCCAACCATCCGTGCATGTGGATGATATCAATATCGCCCATCTTTGCCCTTTCCAGTGCCTTCGAAAGGTGCAGCTTAACGATTTTTTTTTGTTCCGGGGTGCTTTCACACATATAGTCACCGAGACTTCGCTGGACAGTCACGTGTTGTTCCCCAGCGACACAGGAATCAGCAGAACAAGCAACGATAGACCGATGACCTAAAGATCGAAGTCCTTTATCAATATCGCAAATAACAGTCTCTATTGGACCATAACCGAGATCCGGTTTGATCGGCTTGTTGATTGTTGCCACTTGCAGCACTGTCAGCCTTTTAAGCTTCATCTTTGTTGCCCCGGCAAATTCCTGTAAGTAAAACTACAACGATGGTTTGAGCCTACGCCTGCGGCTATTTTGACTCCCTTCCCTTGAGCAAAATTTTTTCGCACGATCTCGTGACGAAGTTGTTTCTTCAAAAGGCTCATTTTTCAGACATTTATTATAACACTATATGAAATAAAGATATTTACAACTCATTTAAAATATTTCGACCTTTAACCGCAGTAACACCTGGTTTTACCTTGCATGATTATTGCAAAATTCCTTTCTGAGGAAGGGGTTCAGATTTGCTACAAAAATACTCCTTCTTCATCTTTGTTTTTATCTTTAAACGTAAGGCGGATGATTTTCAGTCGGCTAAATGGGGTAATCTCCCCTTCCTTAAATATGTATTTTCACAAATTTTTCCTCAATCATTTCAATGGGGTCGGGGTGCACAACGTATGAGGCGAACTCCAGGACATCTCGTACAGGCGGCCAAGGCCCCCGACTTCCGTACGTCCAGAACGCCCATGGCCAGGACCTAAACAAACCGCACGTGCAACTCGCCTGTTAAATAGCATAAATTGAAAAATGGAGAATTCTGGGCCGATATCGAAGGGGTTCGGCGGCCGCCGGGCGCAGAAGGGGCAGGATATACATCGAAGCGGAGAAGAACTACATGAAAGCGGGATTTGAGCAACCTCCGTAACGGTCCAGCACCTGCCCCACGAGTTTGATAGACTGCCGCAATTCCTTCAGGCGTCGCTGATTGACGGAGTACCCCTTGAGCAAGTGGTCCCGCAGGACATTGGTGGCCCAGATACGAAACTGGGTGCCGCGCTTGGAGTTGACCCGGTACCCCACAGATATAATGGCGTCGAGATTGAAATATTCGATCCGACGTTCAACCTGTCGCCCACCCTCGTCTTGAACTGTTGCAAA
>JAFDGP010000367.1 GCA_019309245.1 Deltaproteobacteria bacterium
GAATTCTTCAGGATTTTTAGCCGGTTTGACCCAACAACGTCATGGCCGGCTATCGGATTGGCCCTGTGTTTAGGCGGACAGGGCGTTGACCTGCCGGGTGAGGCGGGAGATCTTCCTGGAAGCGTTCCTGCGATGAATGGCCTTCTTGTTGGCTGCTTTGGTGATTACCGGGATGGCCGTGGCAAGAGCGGTTTGAGCCTTTTCTTGGGATTTTTCCTTTACGGCCAGTCGAACGAGTTTGATCACGTGTTTCACACGCGTCCGATTGGCCTTGTTTCGGAGGTTTCTGACCTTGTTTTGTCTGGCCCTTTTTATGGCTGACCTGTGATTTGCCAATGTTCGTTTCTCCTTTGTTCGAGAGTAAATTAAATTCGTATCATAGCCACCAGGTTGAGGCTTGTCAAGGACTATCTTGTGCCGCCGGGTTGCGGGAAGTCCTGCTCGTGGGCCCGAAATCAGCAAAAAGGATACCCCTGCTTTATGTCTGAAGCCGCTCGTGTAACCCGTGCCGCCGGTGTGGTTGGGGCGGCTACCCTTTTGAGCCGTATCCTGGGCTTTGTTCGTGATGTGGTGGTGGCCTGGTTTTTTGGAGCCGGGCCGGCGGCAGACGCCTTTTTTGTGGCCTTTCGAATTCCGAACCTGCTTCGCCGCCTGTTTGCAGAAGGCTCCCTAACTGTCGCCTTTATCCCGGTATTTACCGAATGCCTGCACAAGCATGGGAAAAAAGAAGCGTTTAAGCTGGCCAGGTCTTGCTGGTGGATCCTGGCGATTGTCCTGGCGGTGGTGAGTGTGGTGGGGATCCTGGCTTCCCCGTGGATTGTGCGCGTGATCGCCCCCGGGTTTCGCGGCCTGCCGGACAAATTTGCGCTTACGATCCTGTTGACCCGGATCATGTTCCCCTACATTTTCTTTATCGGACTGGTGGCCCTGTCCATGGGCATTTTGAACGTGCTCGGGCATTTCGCCGCTCCTGCACTGGCCCCGGTGATGCTGAACGTGGCGATGATCGGGGCCGTCTTGCTGGTTTCACCCAACCTGGAACAACCGGCGATGGGACTTGCCGGCGGCGTTATTGCCGGTGGTGTGCTGCAATTGGCCCTTCAGTTGCCGTTCCTGGTGCGCAAGGGCTTTCATGTGTTTGTCAGGAGCCCTTTTTACCATACGGCCGTCAAGCGCATCGCGCTGTTGATGACGCCGACCGTCTTCGGGGCTGCCGTGTATCAGGTCAATATCCTGGTTGGGACGCTGCTGGCTTCATTGCTTCCGCAGGGCAGCGTGTCGTACCTCTACTATGCGGATCGCCTGGTCCAGTTTCCCCTGGGGGTTTTTGCGATTGCCCTGGCTACGGCCGTACTGCCGAGTCTTTCTCGGCAGGCGGCGGCCGGGGATATGGAAGGCCTCCGAGAGTCGTTTTCCTATGCGTTGAGGTTGGTCCTGTTTATCACGATTCCGGCGCTGACCGGCTTGATTGTGCTGCGGGTACCGATCGTGCAGCTCCTATTCCAACGCGGCGCCTTTGACCCGAACACCACCGCCATGACCGCCGAGGCTTTGCTGTATTATGCCCTGGGATTGTGGGCCTTTTCAGGGGTTCGCATCGTGGTGGCCACATTTTATTCACTTCAAGACACAAAGACCCCTGTAAAAATTGCCGTGATTTCCCTGCTGGTCAATATCGTCTTGAGCCTCGTCTTGATGGGACCCATGCGCCATGCCGGGCTTGCCCTTGCTACCTCGCTGGCCTCGGCGGTAAACTTGTTTCTGCTCGTTTTGTCGCTGAAAAAGCGTTTGGGACGAATCGGGGCCCGTGGTATACTGCAATCCGCCGGAAGGACCGTGGCGTGTGCAGCCCTGATGGGTATCGGCATTGTGGTGGTGGCGGGATGGATGGTGCCTGAGGTTCCGCGGGCGCCCTTGCCGCTGCTTTGCCTGGTCTCGGCCGGCGTGGCAGGGGGGGCGTTGTTGTATATCGGGTTGGCATGCCTTTTCAGATGCCCGGAAGCGGTGGCCGTGATTGACATTGTTAAGACAACAGTCATTCGCAGGCAGAAATAATCCGCGTGTTGTCCGGAATCTGGGATGTTGCGCCTTGACTCCGCCGGGATGGTCCCTATAGGTAGGGCTTTGCACAGCCTACTGTCGGCCGTCGGGTCGCCCTGTAGGCCAGAGCAACGGGCTTTGCAAAGGTCTCGTAGAGTTTGGGACAGGCCTTCGTCGTGTACCGTCTGACACCATGACATTAAAGACAAAAATCATCCTTGCCGCCGGCGGTGTGTTTCTCATCGCCTTTCTTTTCGTGATCGCATTCGGCAAGGGGGGTGCGGTGGACTTGTACCAATTGAGGCTGGAACGGGATCGGGTGCGCAAGGTGAATTTGGACCTGCAAAGGAAGAATCAGGCCCTGTCGAAAACGATCGAGCGGCTCCAGCACGATCCCGACTTTATTGAAAATATCGCCAGGACAGAACTGGGCATGACCGCAAGAGATGAGGTTGTCATACTCAAGAAAAAACCGTAGAAGGGCTTTGCCCTCTTAAGAAACTCAATTCAAATTTTGGGGGAAAACCTTAAAAGATAACCACGAAAACACGAAAAATTGAAAGCACGAAATAAAAGACAGTGAGGCTTTCGTGTTTTGCGGCTTGACGCCTTGAGA
>JAFDGP010000368.1 GCA_019309245.1 Deltaproteobacteria bacterium
ATGCCGGAACCCACATGAATCCTTTCTGCTGGGCCGCATGTCCGAGGGCAGCCACAAAGACTTGCGGCCCGCTTGAAAACGCGGGGGCCTTTTGTTCCAGCAACTCGATGACACGGTCCGTGCCGACGGCAAACCCCAGGCCAGGCTGCTCCGGCCCTCCCAGGGCCTTAACCAGGCCGTCGTAGCGTCCTCCACCGGCAACCGCGTTTTGTGCCCCGAGCTTTCCCGCAAGGACCTCGAAGGTGGTTCGCGTATAGTAATCCAGCCCCCGAACCAGACGATGGTCCTTCTCATACGACAGGCCAAAGCCGTCCAGATATTGCTGAACCCCATCAAAGTGGCCGCGGCATTGCCTGCACAAATAATCCAGAATGGACGGCGCGTCCCTCAGGGCTTTCTTGCAACCCGGCACTTTGCAATCAAATACCCGCAACGGGTTTCGATTGCGCCTCCTGAGACAATCTGCACAAAGTACCTGTGTACATCCCGCCAGAAACGCCGCCAGAGCCTCTCTGAAGGCTGGTCGGCAATCTGGGCAACCCAGGGAGTTGAGGTGCAGGTTGAGGCCCTTTATCCCTACCCGATCAAGCAATGTGGACAGCAAAAGGATCAATTCCGCATCCGCTCTGGGATCATCAAGCCCGAACACCTCGGCATTGATCTGATAAAACTGCCGGTATCGGCCCTTTTGCGGACGCTCCCTTCGGAACATGGGTCCGATCGTATAGAGTTTCCACACAGGATCTTTGGCATACAGGGCATGCTCAATATAGGCCCTGACCACAGACGCTGTGGCCTCCGGCCGCATGGCAACCGAGTCCCCGTTGCGGTCGGAAAAGGCATACATTTCCTTTTCCACGATATCGGTATGGGCTCCGATACTGCGGGCAAAAAGTGCGGTCTTTTCAAGAACAGGGGTACGCAGCTCCAAAAAACCAAAGACATCGAATACCTCCCGGGCCACGGTCTCCACGTGCTGCCACAACCCCGTTTGGTGCGGCAAGATGTCTTGAAATCCCCTGATGCGTGTAATCATGATAAAATCGTTGCGCGCGCTAATCAAAAATATTTAGTTTATTACATATTGTTCAAAACTGTCAACCTTAGCGGGGGTCATCGGATTCCCTTTTCTGCCCGCCTTCAGTTTTTCCCTCGGCTTTTTCATGATCCGCGTCTTTCCCGGACACGTCCACAGAAACGATACGCCGCGGCGCCTTTTCAACCGGACTGACATAAGCAATGGGCTCCCCGCTCTTTTTCTTGACTCCCAGATCACCGAAACGCCGGGCCGACACCAGCACCCTGTGCTCGAAAGACCCCACTACTTGATTATAGGCCGCCACGCATTTTTCAATATGACGCCCCAGTCGGTCAAAGTGCTCCGACAAGGTACCGATTCTTTCATAAAGCGCCTTTCCCAGGTTGCTGATCTCTTCGGCGTTTTTGGCCATGGCCTCCTGCCGCCACCCAAAGGCCACGGCCTTGAGCAATGAGATCAACGTGGTCGGCGTAGCCAGAATGACCCCCTTGCTGACGCCCTCCTCGATCAGGCCCGGGTTGTATTCCAATGCGGAGCTGAAAAAATTTTCTCCTGGAATAAAAAGAACCACGAACTCAGGGGCGGGCTGAAACTGTTCCCAGTAGTTCTTCTGCGCAAGCTTGTGCATGTGGGCCTGAATCTGCTTGGAATGAAGGATCATCTTGCTAACGCGCTCTTCTTCCGTATCCGCCTCCAGGGCCTCCAGAAAGGCCAGGAGGGGCGCTTTGGAATCCACCACGATGTGTTTGTCGTTTGGAAGCCTGACCACCATGTCCGGCCTCAACCGCCCCTGTTCGGACTGCCTGCACTCCTGTTCATAAAAGTCGCAATACTGAAGCATGCCCGCCAGTTCCGCCACCCGTCTGAGGGTGATCTCCCCCCACCGGCCCCTTACCTGAGGCGTTCGCAGGGCCCTGACCAGGTTGGCCGTCTCTTTTTGAAGTTGCTGCTGCGTGGTCACCAGCGTGCGGACCTGCTGGGACAGACTTCCATAGGCCTTTTCTCTGGCCTTTTCCATTTCCTGAACCTGCCTGTCGTAGCGATCCAGCGTTTCCTGGATGGGTCGCACGATCCGGCTCACCTCGTCTCGCCGTTTTTCCAATTCCCTTCTGGCCTCTTCCTGGTCCTTGGCCAGGGTCACCCGGGCGAGTTCGAGGAAGGTCTGCTGGCTGTTTCTAAGCGCCTTGGCCGATAACGCCTGAAATGCATCGGAAAGCCTGGTCTCGGCATTTCGAAGCAATTCCAGCTTGTCCTGCATGGCGGCGCGCTCTTTTTCCAGGGTTGTCTGAAGCTCCACCTGCCGTTGTTTCAAGGCGCTCACAGCGGCCCCAAGCTCTTCGGCTTCTTTGGTCTTGCTTTCTACCAGGGCCTTAAACTCACGCATCTGTTCGAGTCTGGCATGCGCCGCAGAGCGTTCTTCCGACAAAGACAACACCTTCGCTTCGGCCTCGGCCAGGGCCGCTTGTAGCCCGGAAATTGTGTCCTCTTTTTGCCGGAGATCTTCGGTTTTGGCTTCTATGCCTTCCTGAAGGCGTACGATCCGGGCACCGCTTTCGGCCAAGGCTTTGGCGTGCCGGGCCTTTATTCGCAGAGCCGCAGCCAGCCAACCGATAC
>JAFDGP010000369.1 GCA_019309245.1 Deltaproteobacteria bacterium
AGACGGTGAAGCGCAGGCGCATGCCGATCTCTTCAATTTTCGGTTCCGGCAGGCCCAGTTCTTCGGCTTCCGCAAATATACGGCGCACGCCGGTGCCCCATTGTTCGATCAGGTGAAGTTCTTTGAAAACGCGGGCGATTACCGGATTACGAATACGGGAGGTGCCTTGTTTCATCTCTTCGATGGTCAGGCCGGGCAGTAGAATGCCGGGGTTTTCCACCTCGATGCGGTCGTCGAGAAAGACGATCCGGATGGGGGCGCCGCGTTGCGAATAGTCGCAATGGACAATGGCATTGATGACCACTTCTCGCAAAATCCCCAATGGGATGCTCCAGACATCCTTGCGGCGCACATCGGAAAGGTCCGCGCCGCGGTAGGCGTGCTTTTTGAGAAACAGCATGACTTCATCCACGGCTTTCGGCAGCGAAGTATCGATATCAGCATGGTCGAATATGTCGATTTTCTCAGTGCCGAAGAAACGGCCGCACTGGATCCATGCGTCGGGAAAATGCAGCGTCCGCTGTCTGCCGAAGAGTAGAATTCCTCCCTTGGTAGGTACGGGTTTGTTCTGATGGCGAGTCAGCAATTTCAACGTAAACAGGGCTTGCTCATTCAAATTCCTGGTATTGCCAAATGCTTCCCGGGCAGCTTCGATGTCCAGATCGTCAACAGACAAATCCGGCATCGGCATTTCATCAAAGGCGATGCCTTCCACCGATCGGCGCAGCTCGGCAATCAGCTCCCGGTCCGCCTGCCGGTTGATGGAACCGAGGCGGACGTAGACGCCGGTATCCGGCCCCTGGGAACGGAGGTAATGGGGGCGGGAATTGCTCAAAAAGACCTCGACCACGAGCAGAGTTTTCCCGTCCACCGTGGTCAGCTCCACATTGGGCACCAGGCGCGGCGCGATGGAATCGGCAATCATATTGCACAGCCGTTCTTCCTCATCCAGTGGATTTTCCACGCCGACTGGTTTGCGTGTCTTGTCCTCCACGCCGATGACCACCCTGCCGCCCGCGGTATTGGAAAAGGCCACCAAGGTCTTGAGAAGGCTCTGCGGCGAGGAGAGGTCGCGCTTGAATTCAAGCGTCTTGCCCTCAGGGGATTTGAGTAGTTCGGCTATTTTCATTTCCCATTTCCCCCTTCCAGCAACTGCCGCATCTCCTGAATCAGTTTAAGTATCCGTTCTTCCTTGGCGGCCACGGAAGCTAAAATCTCTTCCGGTTCGGGATATTCCACGGTCTCCGGCTTGATCAACTCCAGGCCGGAAAGGGTCATGTTATAACCGTTGTCAATGATCTTCTTTGCCGGAACGAGCCAGGCGCAGCCTTCTTTGGTTTCACGGTTGGGCCACATGCGGAGAAGGTCCGGGAAATCGTTTCTATACTGCGGTCCGAACTTGCGTGCCTTCTTGAGTGAGGAACCGTCTCCCTCGACATTGAAGAACCAGACATTTTTTGTTGGTCGACCGGTATTTCTGAAAATGAAAAAGCAGGTGGGATTCGGAGTATACGGTTCGAACATTCCCTTGGGCAGCATGACTACGGCCTGGAGATCGAATTCCCTAAGCAGGCGTTCCTTTACGGTAATGTGGCTGTTGGTATCGCCAAAAAGGATGCCGTTGGGAAAGATGATCCCAGCCGTGCCGCCTGGGTGCAGGCTCCGCAGGGCATGGGCGAGAAAAAGTACGTATTTGTCGCCTTTTTCAATCCGGAGTGATCGTTTGGCATCACCGCGGGAGCCGGAGAAGGGAGGATTTTCAAGGATGTAATCGAACTGGACCTCATCCCACTTGTCTTCACTGCCGCAGATAGAATCGCGCTGGATGATGGGCGATTGATCGAATCCGTGCAGCACGGCATTCATGGCGGCCATGCGCAAAATGTCCTGGTCGCCGTCAAAACCGTGAAAGGTCCCTTTTTGCAGAATATTCCACTGGGCGCGGGTGAGTCTATCGCCGATGCCGATCTTGCGTGTGAGACCGTCCGGGCCGGTCTTTTCAAAGATAAACTCCGGGCTGGTGTTGGCCAGCAGTATATGCTCATAGGCTGCAATGAGAAAGCCGCCGCTTCCGCAGGCCGGATCGCAGACCGTGCCTCCGATTTGAGGATCGACCATCTGGACGATAACCCGTATCAAATGGCGGGGCGTGCGGAACTGGGCCGCTTTTTTCTGCCCGCCAAGCTCGCTGGCCAGATACTCAAACAGATCGCCTTTAACGTCGGCATCCATGCCCAAAAACGAGAGAGGTGCGATGATATCCACAGCCCGGCGTAAAGCCGCACCGGAGGGGATAACCACCGAGGCGTTGCGGAACACAGCCCGTGCACCCTGGGATAACTTCGGATGTTTTGCTAGCAGGGGCAGCGTATCACGAAGAGTCCGAAGCATACGTTCGTTGTCCGGATCGGAGGCAAGGCGGCTCCAGCGCAGGGTATTAAAATCAAGCTCTTCGCCATCAACCTCGAATTTGCCGAAAAGAGAGCGGTGGTTGCCGTTGCCGGCCGCTTTCTGCTCGGCATCCATTTCCTCCAGCATCTTGAGAAAGAGCAGATAGGAAATCTGGGTAACATAGGTGATGGGGTTGGTAACGTTATTGTCCCACATCACCTTGCAGAGTGATTTGAGCGTGTTCTGTACCTGGGTGCTGTCCATGTGTATCCCCTTACCCTTTATCTTAAGCCGCTAAAAGGTTGTTGAGTTCATCCACCATTTGCAGAAGCTGTTCCTTGCCGAAAAGCTGTTCCATGCGGGTCAGGCCGCCCCAAAGCGAAAACGGTGGCTGGCTGAAAAGGCGCATGGTGATCTCCTCGCCGGTCATGACGCGCGCCTTGAGCAGTCGAAGCATCTGGGCCTGGGCCGGGTTGATGCTGCTTGAATGCTCAGCCACCCATGTATTGAACGCCTTTTCGATACGTTCTTTCCGAGTAAGAAAGCGGTCCAACCCCAGGGCCACCCTAATGAAATCCGAAAGCGAACCGGTGGGTTGCTCAAAGGCGCGACGCAAAGATTCCTCGTTAAAATAATACTCAGGCGAATTAAGACGCCGGGCGAGTCCCTCCCATTCCTCATCTGTCAGTTCCTCGCCACGAAAGATTTTTTCAACCGACGGATCGGATTTCTTGAGCTCGATTACCTTTTCTTCCCATTTTTCCCGGTATATCTTCCGGTCAATGGCCAGCCCCTCCGGCCCCACCAGAATGATCTCGCGGGAACGAATCTTATCATCAAGAGAACCTTCCTTGATTAATAGGAAATCAGGGCGTGGTTCAGGATACGGTTGAGGTTCAGGTGTGCCGTCCGGTGTGATTTCGTCTGCGGAATCATTTCCCTGAACAGGCGTTGTGTCTGGAGCCGAACCGACGAGCCTGGGTTTGTGGTATGCTTCTCCCGGATCATTGAAGCGTTTGGTGTTTCCGACAAAATCGTAAATAATGAACTCGATCTTGCCGATACGGGGACACAAGCGGCTTCCCCGGCCGCGCATCTGGGCATATTTGATGGCTGACTTGGTGGGCCGCAACATGACCAGGTTCTCCACCTCCTTGTGATCATAGC
>JAFDGP010000370.1 GCA_019309245.1 Deltaproteobacteria bacterium
GGGTAAAACGGCGTGGTCTCACGCTGGGGGGTTTCCCGCACCTTGCCGTAGAGTTCGCTGGTGGAGGCCTGATAAAAACGTGTCTTGTCTTCCATGTTCAGAATTCTGATCGCCTCAAGCAGCCGCAGGGCCCCGACCGCATCCGCGTTGGCCGTATATTCCGCGGTCTCAAAAGAAACCATCACATGGCTCTGCGCGGCGATATTGTAGATCTCGTCAGGCCGGACCATCTGGATGATACGGATCAGGTTGGTCGCATCCGTGAGATCCCCGTAGTGCATGAAAAAACGTACATCCACCTCGTGGGGATCCCGGTACAGGTGGTCCACCCGCCCGGTATTAAACGACGACGACCGCCGCTTGATCCCGTGCACCTCGTAGCCCTTCTTTAACAGGAAATCGGCCAGGTACGCGCCGTCTTGTCCTGTGATCCCGGTAAGTAATGCCTTTTTCATGTTACGCGGTTTCCTTTTGCCTTCAGGAAAAATGACCCGATAGGTCTCAAAGTGTTGTGAGACCTTTGCAAAACTTGTTGCTCTTGCTTACAGGGCAACATTTTGCGCGCTCGGCCGCCCGGCAGTCAGGTCGTTTTGCCGAAAGGCGATATGCCAATGAACTGGCACGGCCCTTCGCAAGGCTCAGCCGGGATCATATCGCCTTGAGGGAAGACGACCTGACTGCCGGCAGGAGGTTGTGCAAAGCTCTCGGGATAATAGCTGGTGAAATATAACGGAGTTCAATAGGTTATGCCCTTTCCAAGAAAAATAAAGGTTTCATACCTGCTAATAAGTATTGCAATAACCTTCACGATCGTGATGTTATCATCCATCCCTGAAGAATCCCTGCCAGGTAGCAAGAGCTTAACGGAACAGATTCTTTCCAATCTCGCTCACATCCCGGCCTATTCCGTGCTTACTTATTGTTGGCTAAGGTCTTTTGGCTTAACCATATATAAGGAAAAGTCGCCTGTTACAATGATAGGAGTTATCTTGGGAATTTTGTTTTTTTCTATTTCAGACGAGATCCACCAGTCGTTTGTCCCTGGAAGAACACCCTCTTTTATGGATATTGGTTTGGATCTTCTCGGTATTCTGCTGGCCTTGGCTATTCTTTACCATATGCGCAGACCGACATCTTTTGTCAAATAACCCCATGCCGGTTAATTACCTTACCATTGATGTCGAAGATTATTTTCAAGTGTCTGCCTTTGAGTCTGTGGCGCCTCAGAAACAGTGGGACACCTATGAATCCAGGGTATCCAAAAACACCTGCCGACTGCTTGACTTTCTGGATTCAGTCAGCCCAACTCCGAACGATCAATCTGTTAAGCAGCCATCGATTGACACAAACCGAGCGAATCGTATGGGGGACTATGCCCGCCAAGAAATTGAGCTGCAAGCACTTAACCAAAGAAACCATCGTAGTCAACCCAAAAACCGTGCCACCTTTTTTGTAGTCGGCTGGATTGCGGAAAGGCACCCTGACCTGATCAAAGAGATAGTCGCCAGGGGCCATGAAATCGGTTGCCACGGCTATCTGCACCGTAGAATCTATGTAATTGGGCCTGAAGAATTCAGAAAAGACACTATAAAGGCGAAAGAAATCCTGGAAGACTTGACTGGCAAGCCGGTTCTTGGTTACCGCGCACCGACCTACTCCATTACAAAGAAGTCTTTGTGGGCCCTGACGATCCTCGCGGAGCTTGGTTTCACATATGATTCAAGCATCTTCCCCATTTGTCATGACATGTATGGCATGCCGGATGCTCCGAGATTTCCGTTTGTTTGGGGCCTGAACGGAGACAGCCCTAGCATGTTGAAAAACCACGAATCTCAAATCTCAAATTCTGAAATGCGGTCTCTTGTCGAATACCCGATTTCAACCGCAAAAATATTCGGCCAACGAATTCCAATAGCCGGCGGCGGCTATTTTCGCTTATTTCCCTATTGGTTTACCAAGTGGGCCTTGAAAAAAATCAACAATTCAGAAAGGCAGCCCTTTCTATTCTATCTCCACCCCTGGGAAATCGACCCGGAACAGCCGCGGTTTAGGACTGCCAGAGTGTTGTCGAAATTTCGGCATTACAATAACCTTCATAAAACAATGGGGCATTTCAAACGACTTTTACGGGATTTCTCATTTGTTTCAATAAACAGTGGTCATTATGCCCTCCAATCCTCTGTGGAAGTAAGCCAAACTGCTTCTTAGCTTCTGCCCGGTCTTCAGTATTTTTGACTCAAGCGACAAGATGAACCAAACAAACTTAAGAAATTATACTATTCTATTCCAGGTTGTTGCTTTATTCGTGAGCTTCATTTTGGCCTATTTTTCCGTATGGAAGGGGCTTGTTTTTGCCTGGAGCGAATCTCCTGATTATTCCCACGGTTTTTTTATTATTCCGATTTGCCTGTACATCCTCTGGCGAAAAAAAGGCACATTTGCATCACTCCCGGCAAAGCCTTCCCGATGGGGCCTTGTGCTGGTGATTGGCTCATTGCTTGTTTACTTATTCTCTCGTTTTGCGGAGATTGTAACCCTTGCGTATCTTTCCATGGTGCCTCTGTTTGCGGGTGTGATCGTGTACCTTTATGGATGCCAATTCTTGAAAGAAACAGCCTTTCCCTTGTTCCTGCT
>JAFDGP010000371.1 GCA_019309245.1 Deltaproteobacteria bacterium
TGCTCCTGGCCATGGCGCTGGCAGGCGATCCTGAGGTTGTTATCCTCGATGAGCCCATCTCTTCGCTCGATGCTTCCTCCCGAATCGAGGTGTTGTCATTCCTTGAGGATGCACTGGCAGGACGAGCCGTGCTGGTGGTGACCCACGATCTTTCCACTGCCGCCAGGCTTTGCCGGAAGACAGCCACTCTCTATGCGGGAAGGATCGTGGAACTGGGTCCGACGGAGAAGGTGCTCTCCGAGCCACGGCATCCCTACACGCGAGCTCTGGTTCGGTCCTATCCCGAGATGATCACCGGCAAGGATCTCCAGGGAATAAAGGGACAAATGAACCGCCGGACAACGGGCTGTCCTTTTCATCCCCGATGTACTCAACAGATACCCCTGTGTCGGGAACAGCCTCCCCCTCTCACCGCGCATAATGGCCGATTGGTAGCCTGCCATCGAGGAGGGATCATTCCGGCGCTTGCAGTGGAGAAGATAAGCAAGCGATTCGGCCCGCTCAAGGCAGTGGACAAAGCGAGCCTGACTGTTCAGCACGGGGAAACCCTGGCCCTGATAGGGCAGAGCGGATCGGGCAAAACTACCCTGGCCCGCATCATCATCGGGATATTGAAGCCTGATTCCGGCGAGGTCTATCTGGAGATGGAACGGGTGGGGAAACTGGAGAAGGATTTCCACCGCGCGGTCCAGATGGTGTTCCAGAACCCGGGGGAAGCGCTGAGCCACCGGCTGACGGTGCTGGAGTCGGTGATGGAACCATTGGATATTCAGGGTATCGGCACGAGAGAGGAGCGTGTTCTCCGGGCGAAAATGGTGATAGGGGAAGTCGAACTTCCCGTCGCGGACGACTTCCTCAGCGAGTACCCGCACCATCTGAGCGGGGGGGAACTGCAACGGGTAAATATCGCCCGGGCGCTGGTATTGGACCCTAAAGTCCTCATCGCCGACGAGCCGACATCATTTCTTGATCCCGGACTCCAGGCCAAGGTGCTCAAGCTGCTTCTCAACCTGCAGGAAAGACGGGGGCTGGCCATGATCTTCATCACCCATGATATCGCCGTGGCTCGCAAGGTGAGCGACCGTATCGCGGTGATGCTTGAGGGCAGGATTGTGGAAGAGGGGCCGGCCAGCCACGTGATCGCCCATCCCTCGCATAGCTACACCAAGGGATTGATCGAGGCGGCGTCAGGAACCTCTGCGGGTAGTGAGCAAGGCCAGCCTGTTCTGGGGGAGGTGCTAAATGAATTGCCAGAACTGCGGGGTCGAAATAACCGAAGAGGATGCCTATGAACTCAGGGGGCAACATCTCTGCGAAGATTGCTACCTGGAACTTACCAATCGGCCTCAGGTATGTAACCCCTGGGCAATCATGAACGCCCAGAAGACGAGGGATATGCTTGGCCAATCAGGCACCGCGGGCCTGACTGAACTCCAGAAAAGACTGTACCAGTTTGTCAAGGAACGAGATAAGGTAACATCTGAGGAGATCCTTGCCCGATTCAACCTAACACCCGCTGAGCTTGGGCGCCAGATCACAGTGCTGAGATGGTGCGAATTGGTCAAAGGCTGCAAGGAAGGCGACAAAGTCTTTCTGACCCTGATGTAGGCGATAATCCTGGAATGTGATAGAGTAAGACATAGACCTGATGAAAACCTATCTCGACTGTATCCCCTGTTTCTTTCGCCAGGCACTTGGGGCTGCCCGGGTGGCCACCGATGATGTCGACATCCAGCGCCGCGTGATCGATGCAGTAGCTGGCATGGTCCCGGATTTCCCCCTCGATATCACTCCCCCTCAAATTGCTCAGAGGGTCTATCGGGCTGTATATGAGATCACCGGAAATGATGATCCATACCGGGAGGAAAAGCGACATTCCAACGAAAAGGCCCTCTCTCTTTATCCACAGTTGAAGGAAATCGTGAGAGGCTCCGACGATCCTTTGTTGACCGCCTGCAAACTGGCTATAGCTGGCAATTCTATTGATCTGGGCCCACAGGTTGAACCTGTCGATCTGGATTCCACCATTGCGACAGCACTGGCTTCCCCTCTATCCTATGATAACTACCCTCAATTCCGCAGGGAAATTCAAGATGCCTCAACACTGCTGTATCTGGCAGACAATGCCGGCGAGATCGTCTTCGATAAGCTCCTCATAGAGGAGATCTGCCGGGAAGAAAGGATCGATGTTACCGTTGTTGTTCGGGAAAGGCCGATCATCAACGATGCTACAATGGAGGATGCCATTGTGGTGGTGTTGAACCAGGTAGTTCCCGTGATCTCCAACGGGTCAGATGCCCCGGCGACGGTCCTCTCCCAATGTTCGACTGAGGTGAGGGATATCTTCAACTCCGCTGACCTCATCATCGCCAAGGGACAGGGGAACTACGAATCGCTAAGTGATGTGCCGGCAAACATCTTCTTCCTGCTCAGGGCCAAGTGCCCGGTGGTGGCTGTGCCACTGAGTATTCGGGTGGGGGATGCCGTGTTGAAAGGCCAGACGGATTGATCCGCCCGGGTACGTGTTGCGTCAAAAGAAAGTGTTACCCAAGAGTCAGTTTTTGCCTCATAAATATGGTTACCCAAAGTTGTAGATTATGCCTGCTTATTGGGGTAGTGGGAGGGGTATACTG
>JAFDGP010000372.1 GCA_019309245.1 Deltaproteobacteria bacterium
TCCTGATTTTCTATCGGAATTTCTTTGAGGAAAGTATATTTTATCAAGCCGATCTCAGTAAAATTGTGATAACCACGATTTCATTGAGACAAAGATAACAACCCATTGCAGTAAAGACCTTGTATTTGAGAAAATTTGTTGACATGAAGATTTAGGAGGCCTATCTTCTTGTCTGTGAAATGAACCAAGAATTCTGAATTAGATGCGTGGAAAGAGGTCATTGAAGTGACAAAAAGCCGAGACTCTGCATCATATCGTGCTTACCAGATTATCAAAGCCCGAATCATACGGAACGAATTCGATCCCAGGCAAAAGCTAAATGAAATTGATTTGGCCAAAGACCTTGCTCTTAGCCGAACTCCAATCCGAGAAGCCCTGATAATGCTTGAAAAAGACGGATTAATCAGCCGTTATGAGCATAGAAAGGGCTTTGTCCTAAAACGGTACAGCCTGCAAGATATTTATGACCTCTACGAGTTCAGAGAGGTTCTTGAGCTTGCCTTAGCCAGCGATCTTGTCAAGAATGTCACCGATCAAGACGTTGAAGAGCTGGGTGGCATCCTTTCACAGGTTGATGGCCTTGTAAAACAAAATAGACCTGCCGATGCCCTTGTTAAAGCGCTTGACTTTCATCGGTGCTGTATTCAAATATGCACCAATAATTCCTTCATTATAGATTCGCTAAGTATCTGCTACGAAAAGCTGATTGTCATTAGCTGGACCTGCCAGGATACCAATGCCTGTGTCAGCAGCGCCAAGGAGCATGAGAAAATGCTGGATGCTTTGAAAGCACATGATGTCGACGTATTCATCAAATTTACCCGAGTACATATCGTCGGCGCCCGGGACCGGATAATGAATACCCTAAAAATGAATGGTCAAAAACTCTATTTTTTGCCATGAAATTCCACGACATAGTTGGTTAGTTCCTTTAAACGCCCTGATGAATCAAACCAGGTTTGCGCAAATTTTGACCTCTTGGGCAACCAATAATGCATGAAGGATACCCGCTGCATTTCGTTCGGTGTTAAAATCTATCCATGAATAGGTCTGTCCAGCCCTTTATACGAAGTCTCCAAAACGATTTCAGCTAGAGTCGGGTGGGCATGAACTGTTTCGGCTAAATCCCGAATCGTATACCCAGTCCTAACAGCTATAGTTGCCTCGGCGATAAGGTCAGTGGCGTGGGGGCCGATAATGTGCATTCCGAGGACCAGACCGGTATCGGCGTCTGAAATAATCTTGGCTTGGCCCGCTATCTCGCCAATGACTTGGGCCTTGCTGACATTGCGAAAGTTGACACTATCGGCACGGTAGTTCAACTTTTGTTCCCTGACTGTGCGTTCTGTCATCCCGACACAGGCTACTTCCGGCATAGTAAAGATGCCGGTTGGTACCGCGGAGTAGTCTACAATCTTCCTTCGACCCATGATATTTTCGACGGCTGCCATTCCCTCCACTGACGCCACATGGGCCAGCATGATACGTTGTGGGCCGAGGACGTCTCCAACGGCGTATACATTTGGTACAGTTGTGGTTGTTCGCTCATCTGCCATGATCCATCCCTGTTTATTCAAGGCAATGCCGGTTTCCTCCAGGCCCAAGCCGCCAGTGTTTGGCTGGCGGCCAATGCAGACCAGGACTTTTTGCGATTCAATTATAACAGGAGATAAGTCTTTTGGTTTCTGGCCTTTGGCCCAAGGGGAAGGACCGACGGTTATCCGCAGATTCGAATCCACTTCTTCAATCCTTTCTACTGAGCGATTCAACAAAAGTTCTATCCTGCGCTTCTTCATTTCGCGACGAATGATCTTGGAGCAATCCTCATCAACGGAAGGAAGAGGGAGCAAGCGTGAGAGAGCTTCAACAACGGTAACGCGAGAACCCAAAGATGAAAGGATAAAAGCGAATTCGCACCCAACGACACCCCCGCCCACAATAAGGATGGATTCCGGAACCGTTTTCAATTCTAAGGCCTCGTTACTCGATATGATTTTGTGGCCGTCCATGGGGGCATTCGGCAGGCAGGCAGGTTTCGTTCCTAAGGCTAGAACAAGGCTGTCCCAGATGACTGCCTCCGAACTTCCGTCTTCCAGATCGACGGTGATCTGCCCTTGAGCGGTAATTCTACCAGAGCCTTTAAGATACCGAACTTTATTTCCGGCCAAAAGCTTAAGGATATGATTTGACTGGCTTTCGATGACAAACCGTTTTTGGGCCATTAGCCGATCCATATCCACCCGCAATGTTTCATCAGCCACCAATCCAAAATCCGCAGCCCTCTTGTAACTGTTCATCAACTCTGCCGATGTCTTCATTATTTTCGAGGGTACACAGCCCCGATTGAGACACGTCCCACCTACATTCTCCTTTTCGATCAAAGTGACTTCCGCGCTCAGCTGTGCGGCCCGAATAGCCGCAACGTAACCCCCTGGGCCTGCCCCAATGACAGCAATTCTCTTAGGCATATTCTCGGCCTCCTTCATGTGTCTTTGCTATTAAGCGATTGGAATGGTGCGCATATACAAAATATGAGGCCTCGTAAAAAATCATTTTGCACGCCACTCTCGCGAAAGCGGGAGTCTATAACTGCTTGAACTTACTGGATTCCCAGTTTCGCTGGAAT
>JAFDGP010000373.1 GCA_019309245.1 Deltaproteobacteria bacterium
TTGACGAAACCCGTCCGTCGCGACGAGTTGCGCGGCGCCGTTCAAGCGGTGCTGGGTGCTGTTTCCCGGGCAAACTACACAAGCCGGACTATGCCGGTCACGCATAACTGTCCGGCAGCAGCCTCCACCAGGAAAATCCGGATCCTTGTGGCCGAAGACTACCCCACCAATCAACAGGTCGTGGTTCGACACCTTGAAAGTGCGGGCTATCGTGTGGACCTGGCGGAAAACGGCAGGCAGGCCGTAGAGGCCTACCGGCGTGAAGCTCACGATCTCATTCTAATGGATATCCAGATGCCGGAGATGGACGGTTACGCGGCCACAGAGGCGATCCGGAGGATTGAGGGCGGGGGGGGCAGGACACCCGTGGTCGCCATGACCGCCCATGCAATCAAAGGATACCGTGAAAAGTGCCTCAAAGCGGGGATGGATGACTACATTACCAAGCCCCTGAGAAGAAAAGAATTGCTGTCCATGGTTCGAAAATGGACTGCTGGTCCGGCAGGGGGCCGTCCCGGAGGTCCGGACGGATTTCAGGCAGCCGATTCGACGGGTTGCCTGCATTGGTTTTATGTACAAGATGACGCCCCGATGGATTTCAACAGAGCACTTGATGAATTCGAGGGTGAACGCGAGGTTCTCTTAGAAGTTGTGACCGGCTTTGTGGCGCACGCCCAAGGGCAGATCGCATGTATCCGTAAGGCGATATCCGATGGTGATGTCGGGGTGGTCGCAAAGGAGGCCCATGCCCTGAAGGGCGGGGCTGCAAATCTGACCGCGGAGACTTTGGCGGCTGTTGCCTTGGAGCTCGAAAAGGCTGGCAAGTCGCAGGACCTGAGGGATGCACAAACGCTCTTGGAGCGTCTGGCTGGGGAACTGGATCGGCTGGATCGCTTCGTTCAACACATTGTGCCCGGATCTCGCGAGGAGCCCCCGACACCCCGAGACAACAACCATGTAGGCAATCCTTGACAGCCCAAAGGGGTCGTGAAAATCTTTTGCCCGTTTTGACCGGCTTGTCCGGACTTGGAGCAAGGCGAACAGGAGACAGGACATGAGAATTCTGGTGGTTGATGATGAAATGGTGAGCAGGGCAAAACTTCAGGTGATCATGCGGAATATAGGCGAATGTGAGGCCGTGGACAATGGCGGTGAGGCCGTAGAGGTGGCGGTGCAGGCTTGCAGAGAGGACAGGCCGTTTGATTTGATTTGTATGGATGTGAACATGCCGGACATGGACGGCTACCAGGCATGCGAGCGGTTGAAGGCTGATCCCGCTACGCGGAATATTCCCGTGATCTTTGTCACTGCTGAAGACGAGACCGCGCAGGAAACAAAGGGGTTTGAACTCGGGGCGGCCGATTTCATCAAAAAGCCTTTTAACCCTGCGGTGGTCAAGGCCAGGGCTCAAACGCATCTGGATCTCAAGCGACACAGGGACCGACTCGAGCAGATGGTGGCGGATCGCACAGCTCGGCTGGAGGAGGCCAACCGGCGCCTTGCCGCGCTCGACCGGGAGAAACTCGCGTTTTTGCGCTATCTTTGCCATGAGATGAACACACCCCTTAACTGGATTGGAGCCACCAATATCATGGATCGGACACAGATGGGCCAAGAGAACCAAGAACTGTTGGTCATGGTGGAAAAGGGGTTTCAGCGGCTGAGCCGTTTCGTCCAGGCGGTTGTGTCCTATTTTGAGATTGCGGGCGGGGACCTACACCTGGACGTCAAAGACGTGCGCGTAAGACCTCTTATTGAACGGATTCTCGAGGATATGGCCCCGGTGATTGACTCATCCGGGGTGCGGGTGATCGCCGACGTCGGTGAATCGCTGGTGGTCAAAGCGGACCCGGAATGGTTCAAGGTGCTCTTGACGGTGCTTATAGAAAACGCCGTGGCCTTTTCCGAAAAAGGAGGCGATGTTGGAGTGCGATCCCACACCGATAGCCGGCAGGCCCGATTGCTCGTTTCTGATCACGGCCGCGGGATTGCGCCCGAACACGTCAAAGAGGTCTTCAAGGCCTTTTCCATCCAAGACTGTTACAGACGTCCAGGGGGCTACGGCCTGAATCTTCCGCGGGCGCGGCTCATCGCCGAGGCGCACGGGTGGACGATTCGAGTTGAGAGTCCGGGGGGCGGTCAAGGGACGACCGTGAGCCTCATCATGCCTTTATGAATCCGCACGAAGGCAACCTAACCCCGTCATGCGGTCGGCGGCAACGCTTTACAGAAGCCTTCCGGCGATTTGATAGACAGAAGCGATGGCCTGACTGGATTGGTCCAGTTGGGTGAGGGGCATCATCTTGAAGATCATTTTCTCTAGTTGCCGGTCATAGTTGATACTTCCCATGTCGACCGGGTGAATCATCAGGTATTTCTCACAAACGAGCTGGATGATCCGGCCGGCGTTTTTGTCCCGGGCATCCCTGGCCATGTTGGTAATCACGGCTGGCTGAATTTTTTCAACTTCCCTTTTCAAGGCCTCCGAAATACCGTCACCTTCCACATCCTGGATAAGCTGAAGCAGTTCTTTCAGAGTTCGGAGCTTCAGTTCATTTTTGGGATTCATGGCGGTCTTAATCAGGGCTTGAAGCGACGGTTGTTTTCGTGAAAGCTGGGTCA
>JAFDGP010000374.1 GCA_019309245.1 Deltaproteobacteria bacterium
CATCTGATATCCCAGGCCGTTTTGGTAGGACTGAATCATAAAGGTCATGTGGCGGAAAATTTCTTGTGGAAAGAGGGCCCGGTAGTTTGGATGGTTCAAGACGGCCTTCAGGCCGAAGGCCTGCGGGTTCAGCCAACCCGGGCTCCCAAGCCCGAGCCAGAAGGCCACGCACCGGAGCGGCTGGAAGGGTAGCGCAAATTCCAGCGTTCGAAGGGTCTGCTCGACATCTTGGGCGTCGCTTGCCGGAAAGTACAGGATCAGGTTGGAATGATGAGCAATGCCGAGCTCCTCGCAGGATTTCATGGCCTCCAGGTTCTGGATTGCGGTTGTGCCCTTATTGAGCTTTTTAAGAAGGTTCGTGCTCAACGCCTCGATGCCGATCTGTAGCTCGTGGGTGCCCGCGTCTTTCATTGCCTTTAAGACCGGATAGGGTATTGTGGCGCGGACTTCGGCAAAAAAGCGCATGTCTTTCCCAAGTGTGGAAAGTCGCTGGAAGATCTCTTTGGACCGTCTCGCCGGCAACAAATTGTCCGTAAAGGCCACGGAGAGGACTTGGTAGCGTGTGGTCAGGTGATCTATCTCGGCGACGACCTGTCCGGTCTGTTTTGAGCGGTATCCATCCCATTGCAGGTTCAGGTTGCAAAAGGCACATCCCTTGACTTTGCGGGCGGCCTTGCCGGAGCGCCACCAGCAGCCCCGCGATATCTCCGCGGGCAACGTGGGGAAAAAGGCCTTGTCGGGTCCCATGGACTTGAGCAGGGCAAAATAATCATCATAGTCCGGCGGGGGCAAGCCATCCAGGTCATCCATTTGATCAAATGCCTGGTGTGTGTCACCGGTCAGGTCTGCCCGGCCCGCTACGGCCGGCAGGCTCGAAGGGCGGGGAGTGCCGTGATCCGCGTTAAGAAAACGCACCAGGGCGGTCAAGGGGCGCTCTCCTTCCCCGTTGACTACAAAGTCCACTTCCGGAAAACAGCGCACCAGGCCGCTGGCCTGGTTCCCGGAGAACATGGATCCTCCGACCACCACCGGCAGGGAGGAAAAGCGCTTTTTGATTTTTTTGATTGCATAAAGGGATGCGGTAAGTTGGCAAAGACATACAGAAAAACCCACCAGGTCAGATTTCTGCCAGTCCACGCCGTTGATGAGGCCTTGGGAGGCTTTGGCTACCCGGCTGCAGACCTGGTCGAAATCCATGTGGCGCAGGGTGGCATCCTTTCGGGCTTCGCGCCGAAAGATCTTTTCGATGCGTTCACGTCGTTGTGGAAAAAGCAATGCAGCGTAAACGGATTCGGCCAGCCAGGTTCGTTTGGAGATGGCCCGATATAGATCGTATCCGACCTCGGCGGCCACCTTCAGATAGAAATGCACGGCTTGCACCGTCACCTGAGGCATTTGCGCGGCCAGATAGGCTTTGAGCGTGCCCAACTGAATCGAAGGCCGGTCGTACAAGGGCCATGGCATGGATACAAGGGTCAGGGTCCTGATGGGTGGATTCATGTTGGGATGGCTTTGCACACCCCACTGTCGGGAGTCGGGTTGCCTTGCCTCAAGGCGATATGATCCAGGCCGAGCCCGCCTGAGGCGGGCCGTGCCAGCTTATCGGTATATCGCCGACTAATGAAATGTTTCCTGCGGTAAGATGTCCTGCTCATGATGGCGTTCAGGGGTATGGTGTTGTCTTTTCAGGGACGGGTCAAGGATCTGCCGGTAAGATTTTCCGTTAATTCTCACCTGCCATACGGGAGTCTTCGGCATGGTGTCGTGACTTTCTGCAGAAGTGCTTTGTGGCGGTATGCAAACGTGCTTCATATATCGTTCCTTTGTTTGATTTCTTCACCTGCTTCAGGCACATAGAACGGGGTCGGTATACCCTTTTCAATTCTTACCGGCAGAACCGGTGGATTGTGTACGAATTCAGCGCAAATTTTAACAGAACTCCCTGGTGTTGTCAAAAATCAATTGCTCGGAATCAAAAAATATTGACACGGGCGGTTTTTCGGCGTATGTATATTAAACAAGGCAACAAGAAGTTGCCGTTCTAAGAACGAAAAAAAACAAACCAAAGCCAGGAAGGCTAACAGGCACGAAGCCTTAAGCCCCTGGCTTTTTTTGTGTCCCGCATCAACGGTGCAGAGCGGCGAGGGCTCCATCGGTTCACTTTTTCTACCTTCTTGAGGGAAAACAAATGGCGCTGAGCATGCCTGCCGAAGAAAGGCCCTCGCCCCTTTTGCAACGTTAGCGGCTGAGACAAGAGTTTTTCATATGAAACGCAGCCTAAATATAATCATAGTCGCCGGGCTCTTGACTCTTCTTTTTACCATGAGGCCCTTGGCGGCGCAGAGCCGTCAACCCGTTGTCCGGGACACCAACGGGGATGGCAAGGTGGACCAGGTCGCCCATTTCGGCGTTGACGGCGATATCGTCAAGCTGGAATACGACGCGGATGGCGATGGAGTCATGGACACATTTCAATACTATGCTGCAGGGCAAGTGGTGCGTGTCGAACGAGACACCGATCAGGACGGCCTGACAGATACGTGGGATTATCTTTCAGATGGGAAACGGAAAAGGTATGAGCGGGTGTCCAGTAAAACCGGGAAGCCGACAGAAATCA